>DATFOL010000237.1:0-33805 GCA_035265545.1 Gemmatimonadaceae bacterium
GGAGCGTGCCGTCTGCTCGATCGGGCGTGCGGAGGAGAACGACGTGCGCATCCGGGACGACACCGTGTCCTCGACGCACGCGACGCTGCTCCGCAAGCAGGGGATCTGGTTCGTCGTCGATCTCCGCTCGATGAACGGCACCTTCGTCGACGGGTCTCGCGTGTCGGGGGAGCGCGAGCTGCATCCGGGCGCGCGAGTACGGCTCGGCGCGGTCGAGCTGGTGTTTCGAGCGATCGCCTCGCCGGACGCGGCGCCGGTCGAGCCACCGCGCGTCAGTCTCTGGACGCGACTCAAGTCCTTGCTGCGCACCGTGACGCCGCCCGTGGACGGGCACTAGCCGAGGAACGGTGCGGCGCATCGCCTGATCGCGACCGCCGCACCGACCTCACGAAGTCACGGCGCCTTGGCGTAGCGGCTCGCGCCGTACCAGTCCACCACCACGACGGGCTCGTCACCCACGACCCACGCGTCGTGGCCGCTGGGGAGCGAGGTGATGTCGCCGGGGCCGGCGACCATCTCGGTGCCATCGTCCATGCGGATGCCCAGTCGACCGCTCACGTGATACTGAAAGTGCGGGGCCTCGCAGCTGGCGGTGTGGGCGATCGGCTTCACGTCATTCGACCAGCGCCACCCTGGCTGGAATACCAGGCGGCCGACCTGTCCGCCGCCGATGTTCAGAATCTCAGCGGATCCGTGGGGGAAGGCGCGGGTCTCGTCGGGCGCCTGGAAGCTCTTGTGCTCGGTGTCGTGGCGTGGGATCATCGGAGGGTCCTCCATACAGGAATGGGGATGCGATCACCGGCGCGGGGTGCTAGCTTACTTACTAGTTAGTAAGGACGCAATGGCCAGTTCAACTACCACCCACCAGATGGCCAAAACATCGGAGGAGGCCGGGACCGCGGCGAGAATCCTGGACATCGCCGAGGAGCTCGTTCAGACGCGTGGCTTCGACGGATTCAGCTACGCCCATGTCGCGGCCAAGCTCCGCGTCACCACGCCGAGCCTTCACTACCACTTCAAGAGCAAGTCGGAGCTGGGCGAGGCGCTGATCGAGCGGTACTCGACGCGCTTCCTCGACGCGCTTTCGGAGATCGAACGCCGACCAGGCACCGCGCTGTCCAAGCTCGAGGCGTACGCGCTGCTGTACGGTGACGTCCTGCGGAGCCGCCGGATGTGCCTGTGCGGCATGCTCGCCGCCGGATACGATACGCTGCCGGAGAAGATGCGGCAGGCCGTGGTCCGATTCTTCGACTACAACGAGACATGGCTCGCGCGAGTGCTCGATCAGGGCGCGCGCGAGGGCAGCCTCGTATTCGGCGGCGACGCGACCGCCGTGGCGCAGTCGATCATCAGTGGGCTCGAGGGCGCGATGCTCGTCGCGCGACCTTATGGCGATGCAGCGCGTTTCGACGCCTCGGCGGACCGGATCCTCGGAGGGTTGGTGCCGCGGTCGTGAGGCCGATCGCTCGCAACCATTCGCGATCGCTCGCGCCGCGCGCGTAGAGGACGAACTTGACCCCCCTCGGCGCGCGAACGATCTATGTCCGGCCGCGTCATCCCGAGCGCTCGCTGCGCAACCGAGCGCGCGCCTCCCAACAATCGCGCCTCCTCGAGTGTCCCAGCTCCCTCCACGCGTCCTCATCGCCGACGACCAGCCCGATGTTCTCGAGGCGCTCCGTCTCCTCCTCAAGGGAGAGGATTTCGTCGTCGAGTCGGTGAGCTCGCCGGCGGCGATGCTGCGTGCCGCGGAGGCGATGGAGTACGACGCGGCGCTGATCGACCTGAACTACACGCGCGACACGACGAGCGGGCGGGAGGGACTCACCCTGCTGGCGAAGCTGCAGGTCCTCGACCCGACGCTGCCGGTGATCGTGATGACTGCGTGGGGATCGGTGGAAGGCGCGGTGGAGGCGATCCAGCTCGGCGCGCGCGACTACGTGGAGAAGCCCTGGGACAACGCACGCCTGCTGGCGACGCTGCAGACGCAGGTGGAGCTCGCGCGCGCCCTGCGCGCCACACGGCGGCTCGCGGCCGACAACCAGCGGCTGCGCGGCGCCGACGCGCGCCCCACGCTCGTCGCCGAGTCGCGCGCGATGCAGGCGGTCGTCGGGCAGCTCGATCGGATCGCGCCGAGCGACGTCAACATGTTGATCACGGGCGAGCACGGCACGGGGAAGGACGTGGTGGCGCGCTGGATCCATGCGGCATCGCTGCGCGCGGATCGGCCGCTCGTCACCGTCAATGCGGGCGGCATCGCGGACACGCTGTTCGAGAGTGAGCTGTTCGGTCACGTGAAAGGCGCGTTCACCGATGCGAAGACGGATCGCGTCGGCTCGTTCGAGCTGGCCGACGGCGGAACGCTGTTCCTCGACGAGATCGCGAATGTGTCGCTCAAGCAGCAGGCGAAGCTGCTGCGCGTGCTGGAGAGCGGCGACCTGCAGCGCGTCGGCTCGTCGCGCGTGCGGCGTGTGGACGTGCGGGTGCTCGCCGCGACGAACGCCGATCTCCGGCGAGAGGTGTCGGAGGGACGATTCCGCGAGGATCTGCTCTACCGCCTCAACACGGTGCAGATCCATCTGCCGCCGCTTCGCGAGCGGCGTGAAGACATTCCACAGCTCGCCGCACACTTTCTGCGAGAGCAGGCGACGCGGTACAAGAAGCACGCGGCGGAGCTGACGGCGGGGGCGATGCGCGCGCTGCTCGAGCACGCGTGGCCGGGCAACGTCCGCGAGCTGCGCCACGCGGTGGAGCGTGCCGTGCTCATGGCACGCGGCGAGGCGGTCACGGAGGACGATCTGGGGCTCCAGCAGACGCATTCGCCAACACCACCGCCGGCGGACGAGCTGTCGGACGACCTCACTCTCGAGGGTGCAGAGCGGCTGCTCATCCAGCGGGCGCTCGCACGTCATTCGGGCAATGTCAGCCGCGCGGCCGAAGCGCTCGGCGTGAGCCGGAGCGCGCTCTACCGCCGACTGCAATACTACGGGCTGTGACCACGCCGACGTCGCGCGACGTGCAGAGCGGCCGCCGGCTGTCACACGATGTGCGCATCTTCGCGCTGGCGCTGGCAGGTGGGCTGCCGGCGGTCATCGTGGCGGTGGTGCTCCTGGTCGTCGGTGGGTACTCGGCGCGCGTGGTGTGGAGCGTCGTCGCAGTCATGGTGGGAGTGTGGCTGGTGGCGGCTGGAGCGGTGCGCACGCGCGTCGTACGCCCGTTGCAGACGCTCGCGAATCTGCTCGCCGCGTTGCGCGAGGGAGACTACTCGATCCGCGCGCGGACGACGGACCTCGACGATCCACTTGGTCTCGCGTTCGCCGAAGTCAACGCGCTGCGCGAGCCGCTGCGGGCCCAGCGACTCGGGGCCGTGGAGGCAGCGGCGCTGCTGCAGCGCGTGATGGAGGAGATCGACGTGGCGGTGTTCGCGGTGGACGAGGGGGGCGTGCTGCGGCTCGTGAATCGCGCCGGTGAGCGGCTGCTCCGCCGACCGGCCGATCAACTCATGGGACGTCGCGCCGGCGCGCTCGGTCTCGAGGCATGTCTGACCGGCGAGCCGCGGCGAGTGCTCGACGCGGCGTTCCCCGCCGACGGTGGCCGGTGGGAGCTGCGCCGCAGCACGTTTCGACAGGGCGGCGCGCCGATGCAGCTTCTCGTGCTCACGGACCTGAGCCAGGTGCTTCGCGAGGAGGAACGGCAGGCGTGGCAGCGACTGGTTCGCGTGCTGAGCCACGAGATCAACAACTCGCTCGCACCAATACAGTCGATCGCCGGAAGCCTGCGCGCACTGCTGGGCCGAACGCCGAGACCGGCGGATGCGGACGAGGACCTGGAGCGCGGACTCGACGTGATCGGCACGCGCGCCGAGAGCCTCGGCCGATTCATGCGCGGCTACGCCCGGATGGCACGCCTGCCCGCACCGGCGCTCGCGCCGGTCGAGGTAGGGGCGTGGGTGGAGCGCGTCGCGCGGCTGGAGAAGCGACGCCCCGTGCGGGTCCGCCCGGGTCCGCCGACCACCCTGAACGCGGACCGTGACCAACTCGAGCAACTGCTCATCAACCTGGTGAACAACGCCGTGGACGCGGCGGCGGAGACGAGTGGCGACGTCGAGATCACGTGGGAGCGGCAGAATGGTGAGCTCGACCTGCGCGTCGTGGACGAGGGCCCGGGACTGCCGGCGACGCGAAACCTGTTCACGCCGTTCTTCACGACGAAGCGAAGCGGCACGGGGATCGGTCTCGTGCTGTCGCGGCAGATCGCCGAGGCGCACGGTGGGTCGTTGACGCTGGAGGACCGCGCCGATGCGCACGGCTGCGTGGCGCGGCTTCGACTCCCGCTGTAGGGGGCGGCGTGTCACGCCGAGTGTTCGATTCCGGGACGAGGAATCCCACAAGCGAACAGTCGTAGCGACCCGGCGTTGGGCGCCACGCCGCTAAGCCGTTGGCACGCGGCCACTTCCGCGAACGGCACATGAGGCACACTCCTCGCCTTTGCGAACGGCGCGGCTTCGGCTGCTCTCCTCGTGCTCCTGCATCCCCTCGATGGACATCCCACGGCAACCACAGAAGAAGCGCGGACGCTACGTCGCCATCGGCGCCGGGGCGCTCACGCTCGTGCTGATCACGGTGCTGCTGGGCAGCCTCCCCACGGCGGCGCCCGGGGTGGATCGCGCGACGCTGATCATCGACTCGGTGCAGCGTGGGACGATGGTGCGCGCCGTTCGCGCACCAGGCACGCTCGTCCCGGAGCGCGTGCGGCTCGTGTCCGCACTCACGGCGGGGCGGATCGAGCGGCTTCCGGTACGGCCGGGCGCCGCAGTCACTGGCGGCTCCGACCTGCTGGAGATGTCCAACCCGGACGTGCAGCTCGAGGCACTGGAAGCGGGACGCCAGGTGACGTCGGCCGAAGCAGCACTCGTGAATCTCGAGACGGCGCTGGCGACGCAGCGACTGACGCAGCAGGCGACGGTCGCGTCGGCGCAGGCCGCTTCGAGTGACGCGAAGCGACAGGCGGTGATGCTCTCGTCGCTCGGCAAGCAACAGCTCGCGAGCGTGAACGAGGTCGCGCAGGCGAACGAACGCGCGGCCGAGCAGTCGGCGCGCCTCGCGGCGGAGCGTGCACGGCTGCAGGTGATGGATGGCGCGATGGCACGGCAAATCGCGCTGCAGCGAACCGAGGTTCAGCGAGCGCGCTCGATCGCCGAGTTCCAGGCGGCGAGAGTGGCGTCGATGCGCGTGCGCGCACCGGAGGACGGTGTGCTGCAGACGCTACCACTCGAGCTTGGGCAGTGGGTGGTGCCGGGTCAAGTGCTCGCGACAATCGCCCAGCCCGGCCGACTCAAAGCGGTGCTCCGGGTGCCCGAGACGCAGGCGCGGGACATCGTCATCGGCCAGGAGGTCGCGGTCGATACGCGAAACGGGATCACCAAGGGACACGTAATGCGCGTCGACCCATCCGTGCAGAACGGCACTGTGACGGTGGAGGTCTCGCTCGACGGCGAGCTGCCGCGCGGCGCGCGTCCGGACCTGTCAGTGGACGGCACGATCGAGATCGAGCGTCTTCCCGACGTGCTGCACGTCGGCCGACCGGCGTATGGTCAAGGGGAGAGCATCGGCCTGTTCAAGCTCGACCCGGACGGCAAGTACGCTTCGCGAGTCACCGTCAAGCTGGGCCGCACGTCGGTCAACTCGGTCCAGGTCCTCCAGGGGCTCGCGAAGGGAGATCGCGTGATCATCTCCGACATGAGCCAGTTCGATGACGTCGAACGAGTCAAGCTGAAGTAGCTCCTCCGATCTTTCACGATTCCAGCGGACCGCAACCGTCCACGAGCCATCCCATGATCGAATCGTCAAGCGCCCTCCTGCCGTCGCTTCCCGTGAATACGGACGCGCTGATCAGCATGCGGCACATCAAGAAAGTGTTCGTGACGGACGAGGTGGAGACGCATGCGCTCGTCGAAGTGCACCTCGACGTTCGCGAGGGCGAGTTCGTGGCGATCTCGGGACCGTCGGGCTGCGGGAAGACGACGCTGCTCTCGATCCTCGGGCTGCTCGAGGCGCCGACGGAGGGTGAGTACCTGCTCGCGTCGGAGCCGGTAGCCGGACTCTCGATCGCCGAGCGAGCGCGCGTCAGGAATCGTCAGATCGGATTCATCTTCCAGGCGTTCAACCTGATCGGTGATCTTACCGTGTACGAGAACGTCGAGCTGCCGCTCACGTATCGCACTGGTGACGCGGCGCTCGGCGCGTCGGAGCGGCGGCGCCGGGTGATGGAGGCGCTGGAGAAGGTCGGCATGGCGCACCGCACGAAGCACTATCCCTCTCAGCTCTCGGGTGGCCAGCAGCAGCGCGTCGCCGTCGCGCGCGCCGTGGCGGGCGAGCCGGCGATCCTTCTCGCCGACGAGCCGACGGGCAACCTCGACTCGCAGAACGGCGAAGCGGTGATGGGGCTGCTCGAGGAGCTGCATCGGGGCGGCGCGACGATCTGCATGGTCACGCACGACCCACGCTATGCCGAGCACGCCGATCGTTCGGTGCATCTGTTCGACGGGCGGGTGGTGGAGGACACGACGCGCACCGTCGACAGGGCGTCCGCGAGTCCGTCGTAGCCGCGCTCCGGACCCGCGACAGGCAGCGGCATGCTCTCCGATCTCCGCTACGCGATCCGCTCGTTGCGTCGCAGCCCGGGCTTCACGCTCGTGGCGGTACTGACGCTCGCGCTGGGCATCGGCGCGAACACGACCGTGTTCTCGTGGATGGAGGGGCTGGTGCTCGACCCGTTTCCCGTCGTGCGCGAGCCCGACCGGTTGGTGGCGATCACGCTCGTGGGGCAGGGCACGGAGAGCGACGTCATGTCGTATCCGATGTTCGCCGAGCTCGCGACGCAAGCGCGGACGGTCGAGGCGATCACGGCGTTTCGAGACCAGCAGTTCGGTCTACAGGAGCCGGGATCCAGCGAACGGGCGGCGCCGGTGTGGGGCGGGTTCGCGAGCACGGACTATTTCACCGCGCTCGGCGTTCGCCCGATCCTCGGTCGTTCGTTTCACCCGAGCGACAGCTCGAGGGGCGCCGAGCCGGTGGTGGTGATCGGTCATGCGCTGTGGCGTCGCCGGTTCGGCGGCGATCCTGGCGTGGTGGGGCGAGTCGTCGGCCTCAATGGCCGTAGCGCGACGATCATCGGCGTGGCCCCACCGAACTTCGCCGGCGCGCTCGGGGGATTGGGCTTCGAGCTGTGGGCACCCCTGACGAGCTACGACCAGTTGGGCGAGGGGCCGGGCGCCCTGACGTCGCCATACTCGCGATGGCTGACGGTGTTCGGGCGGCTGCGACCAGGGGCGAGTCTGGCCGAGGCGCGCGCGGAGCTCACGCTGGTGGGACGTCGGATCGCAGCGGAGCGGCCGGAGATGGGCGCGGAGAGCATCGCGGCGCAGCCATATCGAGGCGGCTATGCACCGCGCATCCTGACGCCGATGTTCAGCGCTCTGCTCGGCGTCACCGCGCTCGTGCTACTGATCGTCTGCACGAATCTGGCGAATCTCATGCTGGGTCGGGCCGCGGGCCGCCGTCGGGAGCTCGGCGTTCGCGCCGCGCTCGGTGCGACGCGGGGACGGCTCGTTCGCCAGCTGTTGATCGAGAGTGTCGCGCTGGCCGCTCCGGGCGCGCTGCTGGGAATCGCGCTCGCGTCGTGGGGGCGCTCTGCGCTCGCCGTGCTCCTGCCGGCGGTCAACTCGCCGATCGCCATCAATGCGCCGCTCGACGTGCGAGTGCTGGCGTTCGTCATCGTGCTGACGGTAGCCGCGATCCTGCTGTTCGGCCTCGTGCCGGCGATTCGTGCCTCGCGTCCGGACGTCCTCCCCGCGCTCAAGAGCGGCTCGCGCGGTGGAGGCGTGAGCCGCTCACGTCTGCGCGGTGCATTCGTGGTCGTCCAGATCGCCCTCTCGCTGGTAGCGGTGGTGTCGGCGGCGCTGTTCGTCCGGACACTGCAATCGCTGGAGCGTATCGATCCGGGATTCCGCGACCCGGCGAACGTGCTTCTCGTGAGCACGGACTTCGGATTCGCCGGCATGCGCGACACGGCTGCGATGCGCACCACCGTCGAACGTCTGCTCGAGCGCGCGGGATCGATCCCGGGAGTCGCGTCGGCCGCGATAGCCACGCAGGTGCCCATGGGTTTCTCCGGCGGAGACAACTGGGGCGTCTCCGTTCCCGGCTACGAGTCTGCGGCGAACGAGCATCCGTCGGCCTGGGCGACGAAGGTGACGCCGGAGTACTTCCGGCTGATGCGCATCCCGATCGTGCGCGGACGCGCGATCGCGGCGACGGACCCGACGACGGGGCCGGGCGCCACGGTCGTGATCAACGAGACGTTCGCCACCCGCTACTTCGCCGGACGCGATCCCGTGGGGCAGGCGATCTCGCTCGGCGCGTCGTCGGTTCCCAACGCAACGATCGTCGGTGTGGCGCACAACGTCGTGCGTGGCTTCGACGGAGTCGCGGCGCTCGCGGGGCCCGCCGCGCCAGCGCTCTACATCGCGTACGCCGGCGCACCGGTGGCGGGAGTGACGCTGCACCTGCGCACCGCGGGAGACCCGCTCGCGCTGGTGCCGGCGGTCCGTCGAGCGCTCGCGGATGTCGCACCCGCGCTGCCGATGGAACGCCCGGTGACCCTCGCCGAGCATGCCAACGGCGCCTTCTTCCTCCAGCGCGTGAGCGCCACCGTGCTCGGCCTGCTGGGCGGCATCGTTCTCGTGCTCGCGGCGCTCGGACTGTACGGCGTGACCTCGTACTCCGTCACCGAGCGAACGCACGAAGTCGGAGTGCGCATGGCGCTCGGCGCCACGACGTCTCAGGTCGTCGCGACGTTCGTCCGCCGAGGACTGCGGCTCACCATACTCGGACTCGCCGCGGGTGCGGTGGTCGCACTCGGGGCGGGGAGGCTGCTCGCCAGTCAACTCTACGGCATACGCAGCTACGATCCGGTCGCGCTGCTCGGGACCGGCGTCGTGCTGGCGCTCGTTGCGCTCGCGGCGAGCTACCTTCCCGCTCGGCGTGCGGCGCACGTCGATCCCAACATTGCCCTGCGCGCCGAGTGAGCCCGCGATGATGTTCTCGAAGCCAACACCGCATGCGCGCCCCATGACGCCGCGAGATCCATCAGCACCGCTGCTCGCGCTCCGCGGCGTGGAGAAGAGCTATCAGGTCGGCGGAAGCGTGAACTACGTGCTGCGCCGAATCACCTGCGACATCGTCGAGGGCGATTTCGTCACGATCATGGGACCGTCAGGCTCGGGGAAGACCACGCTCCTCTCCATCCTCGGCATGCTCGACCCCGTGTTCAGTGGCGAGTACTACTTCGGCGGCCAGCCGGTGCACGCGATGAGCATCCGGGAGCGCCAGGCGCTCGCCCGGCAGCAGATCGGCTTCGTGTTCCAGCAGTATCATCTGCTGGACGATCTCACCGTCGCGGAGAACCTGAGCGTGCCGCTCGACTATCGCGGTGTCGCGAAAAGCGAGCGTGCGGCGCGCGTGGCCGATACGCTCGATCGCTTCAACATCGTCGGCAAGCGGGACCTGTATCCACGCCAGCTCTCGGGCGGCCAGCAGCAGCTTGTGGGGGTAGCGCGCGCGGTGATCGGCGAGCCGGCGCTCCTGCTCGCCGACGAGCCGACGGGCAATCTCCACTCGGCCCAGGCGCGAGAGATCATGGAGCTGTTCGCTCGGTTGAACGCGGCGGGGACGACCGTCGTGCAGGTCACGCACTCCGAGGAGAATGCCGGCTACGGGCGTCGCACGATCAACCTTCGTGACGGATGGATGGAAGAATGATGGGTCTCGCCATTCGGCGACTTCGCGCCGCGCCGGGATTCGCGGCCGCGGTGACGATCATGCTCGCCCTCGGCATCGGCGCGACGAGCGGCGTGTTCGGAGTGCTCGACGGGATCCTGCTGCGACCACTCCCGTTCGGGGAACCGGAACGCCTGGTCGCGCTCACGCACTCGATCATCCTCAACGGTCCGTCGAAGATCGATCAGTCTGATGCGACCGTGCTGCTGTACCAGCGTCACGTGACGTCCACCTTCGAGAGCATCGGCGCATATCGCACGCGCGACGTGAACGTCGCCGCGCTCGGCGAGGCGGCGGCGCCGCCGGAGCGTATCGCCGCGGCGCTGGTCTCGGCGAATCTCTTCCCGACGCTGCGCGCCGCTCCGGCGCGGGGACGCGGTTTCCGCCCGGACGATGACCGACCCGGCGCCCCGCTCGTCGTGGTGATCTCGTCTGCCCTCTGGCAACGGAAGTTCGGCGGCGACCCTGCGGTGATCGGGCGGCGGCTCGTGATCGACGGCGCGGAGCGCGAGGTGGTGGGGGTCATGCCCGAGGGATTCCGATATCCGTCTGCCTCGACCTCGGCATGGATCCCGCTCGCGCTCGATCCGGTACGCGCGAACCCCGGCAGCTTCAACTATCAGGGTATCGGACGACTGAAGCCGGGCGTGTCGCTCGCCAGCGCGACCGCGGAACTTAGCCGGTACCTGCCACGACTGCTCGATGAGTTCCCTTCCGACATTCCGCGCGAGATGTTCGCGAAGGTGCAGCTCAAGCCCGTGGTGACGCCGTTGCGCGACGTCGTCGTCGGGGACGTCGGACGGCTGCTGTGGATCCTCTTCGC
This sequence comes from Gemmatimonadaceae bacterium, assembly GCA_035265545.1. GTDB lineage: Bacteria > Gemmatimonadota > Gemmatimonadetes > Gemmatimonadales > Gemmatimonadaceae > AG11. The sequence continues at coordinate 10,660 of DATFOL010000237.1, forward strand.
CGCCGTCGGACTACTGCTCGTCGTGGCCTGCGCCAACGTGGCGAGCCTGTTCGTGGTGCGCGCCGAAGGAGCTCAGCGTGATGTCGCGGTCCGGATGGCGCTCGGTGCGGGGCGTGGCGCGATCGCCAAGCAGTATCTCGCCGAGGCGCTGGTGCTGTCGGCGGCGGGCGGAGTGGTCGGCATCGTGCTCGCAGCGCTGGGAGTTCGGGCGCTGCGAGCCTCGGCCGCGGGCGCTGATCTGCCACGCATGGCCGAGGTGGGGTTCGACGCGCGCGCTCTGACGTTCGCGCTCGCGGTGACGGCGGTGAGCGCCCTGGCCGTCAGCCTGCTCCCCGTGCTGCGTGCGCGTCGCGTGGCGCCGGGCGTGGTGCTCAAGGAGTCGTCGCGGTCGGCGACCGCCGGACGCGAGCGGCAGCGGGCACGCAGCATTCTGGTGGTAGCACAGGTAGCGCTCGCGCTCGTGCTGCTCTCCGGGTCGATGCTGATGGCGCGCAGCTTCGCCGAGCTGCGCGACGTGCGACCGGGCTTCGATCCCAATGGCGTGCTCTCCCTCCGCGTGGCGCTTCCGAGAGCGATCTACAGCACCACCGAGAGCGAGGTGCGGCTCATCAACCGCCTGCTCGACGAGCTGCGGACGCTCCCCGGTGTGCAGAGCGCGGCGGTGACGGACTGGCTGCCTCTGACCGACGATCACAACGACTCGGTGATCACGCTGGAGGATCAGCCGCTGGCGCCCGACGCCGTGCCTCCGGACCACCCGCTCGCGTACGTCAGCCCAGACCACTTCGCGACGCTCGGCATCCCGGTCCTTTCGGGGCGGACGCTCAGCCGTCCGGACCCCGACCATCCGGTGGGTGAGGCGCTCGTCAGCCGATCGTTCGCCGAGCGCTATTGGAAAGGCCAGAGCGCCGTCGGCAAGCGACTGCGCGCGAACATCAAGGGTCCATGGTCCACGGTCATCGGTGTCGTCGGCGACGTTCATCTGGCGTCACTCGATCAGCCCGCCGAGCAGATGGTCTACTTCCCACTGATCTCGCCCGCCGACGATGGCTCCGGGATCGGCAACGCGATGGCGATCACGGTTCGCACGAACGGAGAGCCATCCGCACTGACGTCGCGCGTTCGCGAGGTGGTGCACGCACTGGACCCGTCGCTCCCGACATACGATGAGCGACCGATGACGGCGCGGCTCGCCAACGCGTCGGCGCGCACGCGGTTCGTGCTGCTGATGCTCGGTGTCGCGAGCATCGTGGCGCTCACGATCGGGATGGTGGGCCTCTACGGCGTGCTGGCGTACGGCGTCACCCTGCGCCGGCGCGAGATCGGTGTGCGGATGGCGCTCGGAGCGACCGTGCAGGACGTCACGCGTATGATCGCGGGCCATGGTGTCGCGCTCGCGGCGGTCGGCATCGCGATGGGGATGTTCGGCGCGATGGCGAGCACGCACGTGCTGCAGGGACTCCTGTACGGCGTGAGCCCGACCGATCCCCTGGCGCTCGCCGCGACGTGTGTCGTGCTGTTCGCCGTTGCGGTGATCGCGAGCTGGCTGCCCGCGCGCCAGGCCGCGTCGATCGACCCAATGGAGGCGCTGCGGCGCGACTGATCCGGACGTCGGCGCCTGAGACGACGAGACGGACGCGCGCCGCGAGCCGACGACTGACGAAAAGAACCGGTCAGCATCCCGGGCGTTACATTCCACTCGAGGGGCTGCTCGCCTGACCGGCAGGTTGTCGGGGCGCATCCATGACGGCGGGATCAACGCAGCGATGTACACCGGAGGAAGCGTGAAGGGGTCGGCGAATGAGTTCCAGGACTCGGTGCTTTGGCTTGCCGTTGGCGGCATCCTCTCCGAGTTGAATACCACGGGTGAGATCGCGATCAACACCTCTCCGGACTACGTGATCGCGTTCATCTGCCAGGAGCTCTCGGCGAAGAAGCTGGTGACGGCCGAAGCATTGCGGCAGCGCCGCGGGACGGAGGGGCGGGGACCCGGTCCAACCTCCTGACCGCCGTCGCGGCACTCAGGGCGCCCTAGTATCCTCCCGTCTTGTACGGCTCCAGCCGAAGATGCGCCTTCGGCGATACCTTCTCGAGCAGCGACCGCCGCGCGGTGCCGCTCAGCGGCCTGAACTCGCGCGCGCGGCGCGCGTTCTCTCGCACCAGCGACGGCCGCTCCATGCCGACGATGGCCAGCGTGATCGGCAGCGACCACGCATACGCGTGACACTCCGCGGCGGAGCAGACGCCGCTGCGCAGCAGGCGGCCATCCGCAGTCGTCTTCATGGCGAGCACACCGATGTCGCGCTTCACGAGCTCGCCGAGCACCTGCCGCTCGAAGCTGCGCTGGTGGTAGTCGACCGGATTGAGGGGCATCTGCATCGCGTCGAAGCGAACCCCCTGATCCCAATAGTGCAATGTGCGCAGATTGGCCGCCGGATCCTTATGACCGGTGACGCCGACGTGGCGAACGACGCCCTGCCGCTGCATCTCGAGGATGTACTCCATCGCGCCGCCTCGTCTGAACGCGCGGTCGACGTCGTCGACGGAGCGTACGCTGTGCAGCTGCCAGAGATCGAGATGGTCGGTGCGCAGCCGGCGTAGGCTTCCCTCGAGGTGGCGCGCGGCGCTCTCGCGACTACGGTGCTCCAGGTCGAAGGTCTTCGTCATCAGGAACACCTGCTTTCGCACGCCCAACGATTCGATCGCGGCACCAAGCCAGCGTTCCGCGGTGCCACCATGATAGCTCTCCGCGTTGTCGAGGAAGCGAATCCCTTCGGCGAGCGCAGACTCGAGAAGCACGTGCGCCGCCCGCTCCGAGCCCGCATCGCCGAGGTGCCATCCGCCGAGACCGAGAATCGGCAGCATCACGCCCGTCCGGCCCAGGCGTCGCTCGGGAAGCGTGCCGGGCGCGAGCGCGCCTCCGCCGGTGCTCGTTGAAGCGTTGTCCGCTCCAACCATCCACCGGCAGCCCATGGCTGCTCCGAGCCGCCGCAGAAACTCCGCTCGATCCATCGTGCCTCCTCGTGCGATCGACTGCCCACCCTGGCGCACCCCAACGCGCGCCGATACAACAATCGGCGCCGAGACCGTGCCAGTGCAGCGGAACGCGGTGCTCGTCGCGCGGAGGGCCGAGCATGCCCTCATATTCCCGAAGCACTTCTTCCGACCGCCGCGCTCGCTGTGACACATCGCCAGCGAACGCTGAACCCGTCGCAGGAGCATCCAGGTGAGCAATCAGGACCGACGTGAATTCCTGCGCCGATCGGGCGCGCTCGCCGGCGCGACACTCCTGGCACCCTCGCTCCAGGGTCTGGTGGCGTGCACGCGGACCGATCCCTCGACGAACGGGTTCCGGCGCCCGATCCAGGCGACGCGCGGCAGCGGCGGCTACGGCCTGCTCCGCGATGCCGGGCGCGAGCTCGCACTGCCGACCGGATTCACCTATTCGGTGCTGAGCTTCACCGGAAAACCGATGTCGGATGGCAACGCGACTCCGGGCGCGTTCGACGGCATGGCGGCGTTCGCGCTGCCCAACGGCAACGTGCGTCTGATCCGGAACCACGAGAACCGCGACGTTCCGGAGGACGCTCGCGTGAAGGGCGACCCATCGCGTGCGTACGACGCGAAGGCGGGCGGCGGCACGACGTCCCTCGAGGTCCGGATCGCTCCGGACGGTTCCGCCTCGCTCGTGCGCGATTTCGTGAGCCTGAACGGGACGATCGTGAACTGTGCGGGCGGACCGACGCCGTGGGGCAGCTGGCTCACGTGCGAGGAGACCACCGAAGGCCGATACCATGGATGGGGGCAGGAGCACGGGTACATCTATGAAGTCGCCGCCTCGGCAGAGGGGCCGGTGACGCCGATGCCTCTCAAGGCGATGGGGCGCTTCGTGCACGAAGCGGTGGCGGTGGATCCGGCCACGGGCATCGTGTACGAGACCGAGGACCGGCAGATGGCCGGCTTCTATCGTTTCACTCCTCGACAACGCGGCGTGCTGTCCGCCGGCGGCACGCTGCAGATGCTTGCATTAGATGGAAGAGCGAACTACGACACCGCGGACGGTCAGCACATGGGTCAGTCGCAGGCCGTGCGCTGGGTCGCGATCGACGACCCCGATCCGAGCGGCACGTGGGGGGATACGTCGGCGGTGTTCGCGCAGGGATTCACGCGAGGTGCCGCGCGCTTCTCGCGGCTGGAAGGCTGCTGGTGGGGGGACGGCGGGGTCTTCTTTCACGCGACGAACGGCGGCGACGCCAAGGTGGGGCAGGTCTGGTTCTATCGTCCGACGAGCGACGATGCGGGTGCACTCACCCTCGTGTTCGAGTCACCGTCGGCTGATGTGCTCAACTATCCGGACAACATCACGGTGAGTCCGCGCGGCGGCATCGTCATGTGCGAGGATGGCGGCGGAGAACAGTTCCTTCGCGGGCTGACGCGTGACGGTCGCATCTTCGACTTCGCGCGCAATCTGCTGAACCGAACCGAGTTCGCGGGAGCGTGCTTCAGCCCCGATGGCCGTACGCTCTTTCTCAACATCATGGGCTCCACGAGCGACGCCGGGAAGGAGAACGGCGTGACCGTGGCGATCAGAGGTCCCTGGACGGACGGGGCACTCTAGCGTCCAAACCCGCACCGAGATCTTCAATGCACAACCGATTTCTGGCGGCGCACGCCCTGGCGACGTTGATCCTGCTCGTTCCGGCAGGCTCGTCGCACGGGCAGGAGGCAGCGAGAGCGCCTGCTCGTCCCGCGGCCAGTCTCGTCGCCGAGCATCTCGAGACCAATGCTGCCACCGAGCCACTCGGCATCGACGATCGCACGCCGCGGCTCTCGTGGCGGCTCGTCAGTTCGCGCCGCGGCGTGCGGCAATCGACGTATCAAGTGCTGGTCGCCACGCGTCCCGAGCTGTTGCGCGAAGGCCGCGCCGACGTGTGGGACTCGAGGACGACGAACGGCGACGACCCGTGGACGACTTATGCCGGCAAAGCTCTGACGTCGCGCAGCAGATACTACTGGACGGTGAGGGTGCGTCCGTCGAACGGTCCGTCGAGCGCATGGGCGCGACCTTCGTGGTTCGAGACGGCGCAGCTCGACTCGACCGAGTGGCGCGGTCGATGGATCGCCGGTCCCGAGCGCGCGTTCGCGAGCACGCCCGCCGAGGGCATGGCGGACGACGAGAGGATCCGCGCATCGCGGGAGTTCTGCCGACCGACCGCGTGGCCGACGGTGCCGCTGATGCGACTGCGGCCCAACGATCAGGGCGAATGCCGCGCGCCACGACCGGCGCCGATGCTGCGGCGGTCGTTCGTCGTGACGAAGCCGATCGCGCGCGCACGGCTCTACGCATCCGGCTTGGGCTACGGGGACTACTCGATCAACGGGGCGCCGACGTCGGATCGCGTCCTCGACCCGCAGTTCACGAACTACTCGCGGACGGTGCTGTACACGACCACCGACGTGACGCGGCTCCTGCGGCGTGGCGAGAACGTGATCGGCGCAGTGCTCGGCTCGGGCAAGTTCGACGACGCGGCGACGACGTGGGACTGGGGGTGGGACAAGGCCGAGTGGCGCGGCACGCCGCGGCTCCGGCTCGACCTCGTCGTCACCTATGCCGACGGGAATACGGAGACCATCGCGTCCGACTCGACGTGGCGCGTGAGCGTCGATGGGCCCTGGCGATACGACAGCTTCTACCTCGGCGAGACCTACGATGCGCGACGCACGATGCGCGGCTGGAGCGCGTCGGGCTTCGATGCATCGCGGTGGAGCGCGGCGCGCGTGGTGACCGCTCCCGCCGGCGTGCTGCGTGCCGAGGCGGCGGAGCCGAGCCGGGTGGTCGCGGTGCGCGGGCCAGGGAAGCGCACGGAGCCGGTGAACGGCGTCGTCGTGTACGACATTGGGCAGAACCTCAGCGGATGGGCGACGATTCGCGTCCGCGCACCGGCGGGAACGGCGATCGAGGTGTTCTACAGCGAGAAGCTCGCGGCGGACGGTCGCGCGAGCACCGAGAGCAACGCGCTCGTAGCCGGACAGCTTCAGACCGACTACTACGTGGCGCGCGGCGGCGCGGAGGAGACCTGGGCGCCACGCTTCACCTACAAGGGCTTCCAGTACGTGCAGCTGAGCGCGCCCAATGGAGCGCCGTTGCCGCGCAGCGTGTCGATCTCGGTCGCCTCGGTGCAGCAGGTTCGCACCGCGCTCGCGACGACCTCCACGTTCGCGTCGTCGAACCCGCTGCTCGATCGGATCGAGCGCATGACCTCGTGGTCGATCCAGAGCAACGTGCAATCGGGGATCATCACCGACACGCCGATCTACGAGAAGAACCCGTGGACCGGCGACGCCCAACTGTCAGCGGGCGCGGCGTCGACGATGTTCGACACGCGACGGCTGTACGCGAAGCTGTTCCAGGACATGCGGGACGCGCAGTCGGAGCAGGGCGAGGTTCCGCTGCTCGCGCCGAGCAACGAGAACTACGGCTACGTGGGCAAGCCCGCCTTCAAACCGGTGGAGTGCTGCGGAGCCACGCCGGCGTGGGACGCGTTCTGGTTCGTGGTGCCGTGGGAGGCGTACCAGCGGTTCGGCGATCGTCGCGCGCTCGAGACGACGTACCCCGCGATGCGCCGCTACCTCGACGACTGGATTCCGCGATGGACCACGCGCGATGGCGACGACTCGCCGTACACCCTGACGGCGGGCCTCGGCGACTGGGACCCGCCGCCGGGTACCGATCCGGTGATCAAGCTGTCGTCCACGGCCTACTACGCACTCTTCGCGCGCATCGCCGCCGACGGCGCGCGGGTGCTCGGCAATTCCGCCGATGCCGCGCGCTACGACACGCTGTTCACCCGCATCCGCACGGCGTTCAACGCCAAGTTCCTCACCGCAGAGGGCGTGTACCGGGACACCACGACGTCGACCGGGCCGGGCGGCCCTCCGCCGGCGGTACTGGTGAAGCCTCCCGTGGGCGCGCTCCAGCACACGTCGCAACTGCTGCCGCTCGCATTCGGACTCGCCCCGGACAGCCTTCGTGCTCCACTCGCCGCGCGGCTCGCCTCTGACGTCGAGCGCATGCGGGGCGGCAATGCGTTCGTGGGAATCCTTGGCGCGCGCTACTTCCATCCAGTGCTCACCGAGATGGGGCACGCGAACGTCGCGTACACCGCCGCCACGCAGCGCGACTATCCGAGCTATGGGTACTGGGCGGACTCGCTCGGCTGGACGACGCTCGCGGAGTACTGGGAGCCGACGTCGCGGTCGCGCAACCATCACATGTTCGGCGCGATCGCGCAGTGGTTCTACGAGCACCTGGCGGGCATCCGAGCGACCGCACCCGGATATCGGCAGATCGAGATCAGGCCCACGATGCCAGCGGGGCTCGACTCGGTGAGCGCGTCGGTCGAGACGGTGCGTGGACCGGTCGCCACGCGTTGGCGAAGGACGGCTGCTGGCCTCGAGCTGGACGTCACGATCCCGCCGACCTCGACTGCACGGGTCTACGTGCCTGCAAGCAATCCCGGTGCGGTCACCGAGATCGGCGCGGGGCGTGTCGAGGCGGCGCACGCGCAGTCGGTCACGCTCATCGGCGCGGAAGGCGATCGCGTGGTGTACGAAGTCGGCTCCGGCCAATACCGCTTCCGCGCCGCGCGCTGATTGCGCGATCGGCCCTTGGACGGCCACATTCCGCGGGATGAGCGCACTGCCGACTCCCGCCACCTCACCCGGCGGTCAAGCGCCGGGTGAGAGCAGTACGCTGCGGCCTGAGACTGCGTCGGGACGGGGCCAGGTTGCGGCGCCGCGTCTGGAGGATCTCCAGCGCCTCACGTCGGCGTTGGTGCGCCTGTCGACGTTCGAGCAGATCGGTGAGTTCTGCTCGCGCGAGCTGGCCGCTCTCGCGGGCGCCTCGATGTGCTGGATCGGGCGCGTCACCGACGACGAGACCACGCTCGAGTCGATCGGAACGTATGGGGTGAGCCAGGCGGCGGAGCGGCTGTTTTTCCGCATCCCGATCGATGCCAGCTACGCGATCGGCGACGCCATCGTGAATGGCCGGCCCCTCTGGTTCAGCGACAGGGCGAGCCTGCTCGAGGCGTTTCCGAAGCTCGCGGTCACGGCGCACGACATCGATCGCGAGGCCTCCGTCTTCATCCCACTACTCGTCGGAGAGGGTGCGAGCGCCCGACGCGTTGGCGGGCTGTCGATCGGCTTTCGCGCCGCGCAGACGCTCGACGTCGACACGCGCGACTTCCTGCTGTCGCTTGCGCAGCAGTGCGCTCAGGCGCTCGACCGCGCGCGGCTACACGAAGCGGAGCGCATCGCACGAAGGGACGCGGAAGCCGCACGGCAGCGCGCGGAGCGCGCCGCCTACCGAGCCGGCCGTCTGCTCCATCTCGCCACCTCGCTGTCTCGTGCCCTGACTCGCGAGGACGTGGCGGCGGTGGTCCTCGACGAAGCGATGCCGGCGTTCCACGCCGCGGGCGCGTGGATCGTGCACGGCGGCACGGGCGTGGCCTTCGACATGCTCGGCATGCGGGGCGTACGCGAGGAGCTGATCCGGCCGCTGGCGATGGACGGCCGTCGGAGTCGGAGCCTGAGCGCCGAGGTAGCGCGAACAGGCGAGGCGCGCTTTCTCGTCGTCGGCAGCCCGGACGAATGGAGGAAGAGATATCCGGACAGCGCCGACTTCGTCGCGGCGCATCGCTTCGGCGTGCTCGCCGCGCTGCCGCTCCACTATGCTGGCTCCACGCGCGGGGTGCTCGCGTTCGGCCTTCCGGCCGAGGAGCTCGCCGAGGAGGACCGTGCGGCGATGCTCGCCTTCGCTGCGCAGTGTTCGCAATCGCTCGAGCGCGCGCGGCTGCACGCTGCCGAACGCGCGGCGAGACAGGAGGCCGAACACGCGGCCAATCGCACCGTGCATCTCCAGGCCCTCACGGCGGCGCTGTCACAGGCACTCACGCTCGGTGAGATCTGCGACATCATCACCAAGGAAGGACGCGCCGCGATGGACGCCGACACGGTGGCGGTGTTCCTGCTCGACGACGAGCGACGGAGCCTCGATCTCGTATCCGATGTCGGGCTCTCCGACGTTCGGCGCCACGCCCACGCTCGGGTGCCGGTCGCGGATGGGGAGCCGCTCGGCGACGCGGCACGGACGGGCGAGGCGATGTTCTTCGCTCGGCGAGAGGAGCTGACGTCGAGGTATCCGACGCTCGCCACGACCTTCCCCAGCTCTTCACGGCATGCGCTCGCGATCATGCCGTTGCGAGCGAGCGGCGACGTGATGGGAGTGCTCGTCTTCGCGTTCGACACGCCGTACGCCTTCGGACGGACGGACCGGGAGTTCGCCGCCGCGCTCGCGACGCAATGCGCGCAGGCGATGGAGCGTGCCGAGCTGGCCGCCGAGCGCGCGAGGCTCAGCGAGGCGCAGTCGTGGGCCGCTCGGCGAGCGCATTTCCTCGCCAACGCGTCACGCGCGCTCGCGCTCCCGCTCGATGGGGACGAGGTGCTCCGGGTGCTGGCCACGCTCCCCGTTCCGGTGTTCGCGGACTACACCATCGTCTACCGGGTCGGCAGCGATGGGCTGACTCATCGGGTCGCGCGCACGCATGTCGATCCCGGCGGCGAGCGCGTGCTGGACCAGCTCGAGCGCGAGTATCCGCTCGCGCCGACGTCGGACGATCCGGCTTCACGCGCGCTACGCACCCACGAGACCATGTTCATGCCGAACATGACGGTGGATACGCTTCGCGAGGCGGCGCCGGATGCGGGGTACACGAGCATCGTGTCGGAGCTGCGACCCTGCTCGGGGATCGTGGTCCCGCTGATCGCGCGCGGGCGCGCGCTCGGCGCGCTGGTGCTGGCGATGGCCGAGCCGACCTGTGGTGGCTCGGATCGTCGCTTCACCCAGGACGATGTCGCGCTGGCCGAGTCGCTGGCCGAGCGGGCGGCTCTCGCGCTCGACTCCCTGCTGGTGGTCGCCGAGGCCGAGCGCGCTCGCGCGGAATCGGAGCACGCCAATCGCGCCAAGAGCGACTTCCTGGCGACGATGTCGCACGAGCTTCGCACGCCGCTCAACGCCATCGCGGGATTCGTGCAGCTGCTCGAGATGGAGCTACACGGGCCGGTCACCGCGGCGCAGCGCGACTCGCTCGGACGGATCGGCCGGGCGCAGGAGCGCCTGCTCGGATTGATCAACGACATCCTCAACTTCGCGCGACTCGAGGCAGGGCGCGTCGAGTACGACATCCGCCCGACGCCAGTCGGCGACGTGGTGACGGAGGTGAGCAGCCTGATGGAGTCGCAGCTGTCGGCGCGTGGTCTGCGACTCGCGGTCGGGCTTCCGGAGCTCGAGGGGCAGCCACCGATCCCGGTGCGCGCCGACCGCGACAAGCTCGCGCAGGTGCTGCTCAACCTGCTCTCGAACGCCGTGAAGTTCACGGCGCCGGGCGGCCGGATCGGCATCGAGCTGGCACCGCACCCGCGCGACGCTGCGCGCGTGGAGCTGCGGGTGAGCGACACCGGCACCGGCATCCCCGCCGAAAAGCTCCAGACGATCTTCGAGCCGTTCGTGCAGCTCGGCCGCGGCCTGTCGAGCAGCGTCGAGGGCACGGGGCTCGGCCTGGCGATCAGCCGTGACCTCGTGCGTGGGATGGACGGCGAGCTCGTGGCCGAGAGCACGCCGGGCGCGGGCAGCACCTTCCGCATCGAGCTGCTACGCGCCTGACGTCGCCACGCGCCTGACGTCCCCGAGCGCGACCTACTTCACGACGATCGTGGCGGCCATGCCCAGCGCGAGATGGGGCGTGCAGTAGTAGCGGTACCTGCCGGCGGGAGCGCCAGCGAACGAGACGACGTAGGTATCGCCCTGCTTCAGGAAGAACGGCCCGGTCAGCTTGTCGACCGTTTTCGGCATCCCTTTCGCGAGCGGCGCGGCGGCACCCTTGGGAATGCTGTCAGCCCAGAACACGACGTTGTGCGGCGGGCCGGACACGAGGGTGAAGCGGACCTGGTCGCCTCGCTGGATGGTGACGGTAGCCGGGGAGAACCGATAACCCGTGGCATCTCCGATCATCTGCACGTCGACCGTCTTGCCGGGCGCGCTGGTCGCTGGCGGCGTGGGAGCATGCGGAACCGGGGTAGGGGCGTCGAATCCGGTCGCGAGCAGCAGCGCCGCCGCGGCAAAGGCACTCCAGAGGGCGGTATGCGTCCCGTCCATTGGACTCTCCTGGTGGAGGTGATGATACTTCGTCCAAGCAGAGTAGGACGCGAACTCGGACGTCGCCGTCGGGGTTCATCCTCGCGCTGCGTGAGGAGAAGACCGGTCGCCACGTGGGGACGCCACACCGGCGAAGGCTCCGCGTCGTCGTGACCAACCTTGCCACCCAGGAAGTGCAATGAGAGTGACCACACGAGTGATCGTAGCGGGCGTGCTGAGCACGGTGCTGGCCGCGGGCGCGGGCGCGCAGAAAACGACCGATCTCGGCGCGGGCCGCGGCGGCAGCGCGCACGTCAAGACGGAATGGACGATCGCCGGCGCCCACATCGCCATCGCGTACGGACGTCCGGCGCTGAAGGGTCGTCCCGAGGCCACCCTGATGCCTCCTGGCAGGCCATGGCGCACGGGCGCCGATGCGGCCACGGTCCTCACCACCGACAAGACGCTGACGTTCGGCAAGGTCGTGCTCCAGCCGGGGTCGTACACGATCAACACCCAGCCTGGCGCGACGACGTGGCAGCTGATCTTCGGCAAGCTGGAGAAGGAAGGGCAATGGGGCGTGCCATATCTTTCGGCACTCGAGATCGCTCGCACACCGATGTCGGTGAAGAAGCTGACGTCTCCGGTCGAGCTCCTGACCATCAGCATCGATCGGCAGGGCGCGGGGCAGCGACTGCGCATCGAGTGGGGCTCGGTGAGCGCCACTGTGCCGTTCACCATCGCCAAGTGATTCGGTGACGCGTCGCCGCATCGTGCTCGCCTGGCTCGACGCGTGACCGTAGCTTCCCCACGATGAGCGACGCGAGCGCGGTCACCGAGCCTGCAGTCAAGTCTGAAGGGGCCGCCGCGCTCGCGCCTGGCGCCGTTCCCGGCTCGTCGAGCACGCGCTACGACCGGTCGATCATCGAAGGGCCGCTGCGCTCCGCGGTCTGGAAGATCGCCTGGCCGACCATGCTCGCGAACGTGATCGGTGGACTGCAGGGAATGGTCGACCACATCATGGTCGGCCACCTCGTCGGCTTCGCCGGCAATGCGGCCATCGGCGTCGCGTGGCAGATCTTCATCATCGTGATCGTGTTCATCATGTCCCTGTTCACCGGCATGAGCGTGCTCGTCGCGCGCTTCGCCGGTGCGGGGGAGGAGGAGAAGGTCGATCGCACGGTGTACCAGGCGTTCCTGACGGCGATCGGCATCTCGCTGTTCATCATGGCGCCCCTCGGGTACGTGCTCTCCCCGTACCTGCTCGACCTGGCGCACGCCGCGCCGTCCGTGAAGGCCGAGGCCCTGCCGTTCCTGCGCATCATGTTCATGTTCAGCAGCGGCATGCTGGTGTTCTACATGCTCGGCGGCGCGCTGCGCTCCGCGGGGGACGCGAGAACTCCGATGGTGCTGGGCATCGCGACCACGCTGCTCAACATCGCGCTCAACGTGGTGCTGATCCGCGGCCTCGGCCCGATCCCATCGTTCGGGACCAAGGGCGCCGCCATGGGGACCGTGATCGCTTCGGCGATCGTCGCGTTCTATGCGCTGTACAAGCTGTGGCGCGGTGGATGGGTCGTCTCGTTCCCGCGGCACGGCAGTCTCGGACCGGACTGGTCGATCATCCGCTCGCTGTTCCGATTCGGCCTGCCCACCGGCGTGCAGGGGATCGCGATGAACGTGGGCGGACTGCTGATGCTGGGCTTCATCGGCTCGCTCGCGCAGAGCGCCGCCGCGCAGGCGGCGTTCGCCATCGCGTACTCGCAGCTCTTCTCGCTCATCACGTGGACGTCCGTCGGACTGATGGGCGCAGCGGCGGCGGTGGCGGGGCAGAACCTCGGTGCGGGAAAGCCCGAGCGTGCGACGGCGGCGGTGCACGTCTCCGCGCGGCTCGGGCTCGCGGTGGCCGCGGTCGTGGGGGCGTGCTTCTTCCTCTTCCCGCGCCAGCTGCTCGCGGTGTTCGGCATGGACGATCCGGTAGTGGTGGCGATCGGCACCCAGCTGCTGCGCGTGCTGAGCGTATCGGGACTGTTCATCACGGTGGCGCTCACCTTTACCGGCGGGCTGCAGGGAACGGGCGACACCAAGAGCCCGCTGTACATCTCGATCATCTCGCAGGTGCTCTTCCCGCTGGGCATCTGCTTCGTGGTGCAGCAGTTCGGCACGCTCCAGCCGATCCACATCTGGATCGCCATCCTCATCGGGCACGCTACCCGCGCCGCGCTCAGCGTGATCCGATTCGACCAGGGAAAGTGGCGGTCGATCCGCGTCGACTGAGTATGAGAATGAGCCCGCGCATCCGCGCGTTGCGAGCCGCGGTGATCGCGCTGGCAGCGTGCGCGCGACACGATCCTCCTGCGCCGGCCGCAGACGTCGACTGGCAGGTCACCGGCGGCGAGCCCGGACAGACGCGCTTCTCGCCGCTCGATCAGATCGACCGCACCAACGTGAAGCGGCTTCGGGTCGCGTGGAACTACCGTGCGGGCGACGCGTCGCCGCAGAACCGCTCCGAGATTCAGGCGACACCGATCATCGTGCGCGGCGTGCTGTACTCCACGTCTCCCTCGCTCGCGCTGTTCGCGCTCCGCGCCGAGAGCGGCCAGCAGCTCTGGCGGTTCGACCCGTTCGAGGGACGAACGCGAGAGGCGCACGCGAACCGCGGCGTCTCCTTCTGGGAGGACGGCACGGACCGGCGACTCTTCTACACGGTCGGCCGACGACTCTATTCGATTGACGCGACCGCGGGGCGCCCCGCGGCCGGTTTCGGCGACGGAGGGTGGATCGATCTCGCGACCGGCCTCGATCGCGACGTGTCGCGCACGCAGCTCGTCGCCACCAGCCCGGGGGTGATCTACAAGGACCTGGTCATCCAGGGCACGCGCGTTGGCGAGGGCGAAGGAGCGGCGCCGGGCGACGTACGCGCGTTCGACGTGCGCACCGGAAAGCTGCGCTGGGTGTTTCACACGATCCCGCGCGCAGGCGAGCCGGGCGCCGAGACCTGGCCGGCCGATTCGCACGGCTCGGCCGGAGGCGCGAACTCGTGGGCCGGCATGTCGGTGGACGTCGCGCGCGGCATCGTGTTCGTGCCCACCGGCTCGGCGTCGCCGGACTTCTACGGCGGTGAACGGCTCGGCCAGAACCTCTACGCCAACTCGCTGCTCGCGCTCGACGCGGCGACCGGCCGCAGGCTCTGGCATTTCCAGACGGTGCATCACGATCTGTGGGATCGCGACCTGCCCGCCACGCCGAACCTCGTGAACGTGCTGCACGACGGCCGCCGCACCGATGCCGTCGCGCAGATCACGAAGTCCGGGTTCGTGTTCCTGTTCGATCGCGAGTCGGGACGGCCACTGTTTTCCGTGGAGGAGCGCGCCGTGCCGCCGTCCGATCTCGCGGGCGAGCAGGCGTGGCCGACGCAGCCGATTCCAGTGAAGCCGGCGCCGTTCGCGCGGCAGCTCATGACCGAGGCGGACGTCACCGACCTCAGCGCCGCCGCGCACGACTCCGCGCTGGCGCGCTTCCGCCGGATGCGGCACGGGAATCTCTTCACGCCTCCGAGCCGCGAAGGCACCGTGGTGCTGCCCGGGTTCGACGGGGGCGGCGAGTGGGGCGGCGCGGCGTTCGACCGCACGACGGGCGTACTCTACGTGAACGCCAGCGACGTCCCATGGATCGCCGCGCTGCGCGAGCGCGTTCAGGCGGAGAGGGGTCCGCTACGCACGGGCGATGCGCTCTATGCATCGGCATGCGTGAGCTGTCACGGCGCCGACCGACGAGGAGACGGCGCACGGACGCCCTCGCTCGTCGGAGTGACGGAGCGACGCTCGGTGACGGAGCTGCGTCAGATCATCGAGCGCGGGCGCGGCTTCATGCCGGCGTTCCCGAATCTCTCCGAGGAGCAGAAGAACGCGCTGATCGCGTATCTCGGAGGCAAGCGCGACGCGACGGTCGCGGCAGCTCCAGCACGCAGCGACGATCCGAACGCCGCGCCGGGCGTGGTGCCTTCACGCTTCACCTTCAGCGGCTACGAGCGCTGGCGCGACGCCGAGGGATATCCGGCGATCAAGCCGCCGTGGGGCACTCTGAGCGCGATCGACCTGAACACCGGCGAGTATCGCTGGCGCGTCACGCTCGGCGAGCACGCCGCGCTCACGGCGCGCGGCATTCCGCGCACGGGCACGGAGCTGTACGGCGGTCCGATCGTCACGGCGGGAGGGCTGGTGTTCATCGCGGCTTCGCAGGACGCGAAGTTCCGCGCCTTCGACAAGAGCACCGGCGCGCTCCTGTGGGAGACGCAGCTTCCCGCCGCCGGCTACGCCACGCCGAGCACCTACCGCGTGAACGGCAAGCAGTACGTCGTCATCGCAGCGGGAGGCGGAAAGCTGGGCAGCCCCTCCGGCGACAGCTACGTGGCGTTCGCGCTACCCGACTGACGGCGACGCGTCCGCGTCGTGCGCCACCGTCTCGACGAGGATACCGCGCTGGAGGGTCTGTTTCACCGGGCAGCGGTCGGCGATCTGTAGCAGCCGCACGCGCTGGTCGTCGCTGAGGGGGCCGTCGAGCTCGATGCGCCGCGCGACGCGCGGCATCCCGACGTCCTCCGTCTCGCACTTCTCGCAATCCTCCTCGTGGGCGCGCTCGGTGCGCAGGTGGATGCGCACGCCGTGCAGCGGCCAGCGCTTGCGATCGGCGTACATGCGCAGGGTCATCGCCATGCATCCGCCGAGCGCGCCGAGGAGCAGCTCGTATGGTGTCGGGCCGGTGCCGGTACCACCGAGGGCCACTGGCTCATCGGCGAAGAACCGATGCGCGCCGGCGGTGATCGCTGTGCGGTAGCCTGCCGGGCCGACGCTCGCGGTGATCCACTCGCGCGCGTCCGTCGCGCCCGTCGCGTCGACGACGGTGATCGCGTCGCGCGTCATGTGGCCGCGCTCTCCAGCGCCGCGGCGAATGCGTCCGCGCTGGTCCAGTCGCCTTCGAAGCGCTGACCGTTGATGAAGAACGTGGGCGTTCCGTTCACGCCGCTGCGCACGCCGCTCATGAAGTCCGCCTTCACCTCGGACTCGTATACGTCGCCCGCGAGATCGAGCGCGACGTCGGCTGGATTGGCGCCGGCCTGCTCGGCGTAGCGCACGAGATGCGCATCGTCGAGCGAGTCGTCGCCGTCGCGCTGGTGGTCGTACATGAGATCGTGCACTCGCCAGAAGGCCTGCTCGCCGGCGCGGGCGGAAACGCTCTCCGCCGCTTCAGCCGCATGCACCGCGTTCGGATGGCTCTCGGCCAGCGGGAAGTTGCGGAACACGAAGCGCACCTGCCCATCGAGGCGCTTCAGGACCTTGGGCAGCACCTTGTGGGCTCGCGCGCAGTGCGGGCACTGGAAGTCGCCGTACTCCACGAGCGTGACCGGCGCGTCGGGAGGGCCCAGCACATGATCGTCGTCGCTGACGGCCGGGCGCAGCGTGCCCTGTTGCTCGATCACGAGGCACCTCCAGGCGCCGCGGCGTGGGTGGAGGCGTCGAGCGCCTCGAGTGCTTCGAGGATGCCATCCGCACCGGGGTTCACGCCGGGGGGCGACAGATAACTCCAGCGAATCGTCCCCTCGCCGTCGATCACGAACAGCGCTCGGCCAGAGGTGCCTTCGTGCTCCTGGTAGACGCCGTACTGTCGCGCGACGGTGCCCTTCGGCTCGAAGTCGGCGAGCAACGGGAAGTGCAGCTTCCGGTCGTGGGCGAACGCGTTGTGACACCATGCGCCGTCGACCGAGATTCCGAGCAGCTCGGCGTGATGCTTGTGGAATTCCGAGAGGATCTCGTTGTAGAGCGCCATCTGGTCGCCGCACACGGGGCTCCAGTCAGCCGGATAGAAGGCGAGGATTACCGGCCGGCCGCGGAAATCCGAGAGCGAGACCGTCTGGTCGGGCGTGGCGTGGAGGGTGAAGTCCGGCGCAGCGGTGCCGGCCTGGAGGATCGTCTGGGTATTGGACATCGGCGTCTCTCCGAAGCGGGATCGGGCAGCGCGTACCTCTCGACCAAGGCCGTGCTGCCCGGATTTGTTCACGGTCTCGTCAGCTTACCTTTATCGCGACGCGCTGTGGCAGGTCGATCACGACCTTCTCGGTGCGATTGCGCTGCACCTGACGATACCACGCTTCGTCCTTCTCGACGCCGGTCACCTCCATCAGCTGACGCGCCAGCCGCATCACGTCGGCATTCGCGAGGCGAATGGAGCCGTGCGAGACGGCCTTTCCGATCGATTGCGGGTCGTTGGTGCCGTGGATCGTCCGCGGCGGATCGTAGATGAGCTGCGCGCGGCCGAGCGGGTTGTCCGGCGCCCCGGACTTCTTCGGATCCCTGGCCTCGGCCCAGGACTCGTCCTTCGGGGGGATCCATTCCGGGTTCCAGACCACCTGCGTGATGCTCCACTCGCCCGCCTGGGTCGGCCACTCGGTGGAGCCCACGGCGACGCGATAGCTGCCGACGCGCTTGTCACCGTCGAACACGTAGAGCTGCTTCGCGCCGAGGTCGACTTCGATGCGGGTGCTGGCGAGGGGCAGCAGCTTGGCCTTGGTGCTGCGTCCGACGTCGACGCTGTCGGGCGAGAGGTTGCCGCCGCCTGCGCCGGCGCTGTCGATGGTTCCTGCTGCCATGCCAGTGTCGGTGGCCCCGCCGGTCGGCGTGGTGCCGGCGGGCTGGCCAGCCATCGCACCCGTCTGTGATCCCGCGGCGCCCGCGCCGGTCGCCGACTGACCGGCACCTGGCGCGGTGGCGGCCGCCGCGCTATCGGCCGCGCGCTTGTCGCTCGCGTCCTCGACCGTGCACGCGCCGAGCAGCAGGCCCAGACCTGCCGCGGCGATCCTCCAATCACGTCGAATCGATCCGTTCATCTCGCCGTCCAGTGGTTGATGAACGGCGAGCAAAGCAAGAGACGTGCAGGAGCCTGAGGTCAGGGACGACCACTGACCTCGAATGGCGCCGTCAGCGGGCCGACGATCGCATCGAACCCGCCGGGCTCGAGCACGAGCCTGCTGTCGCGTCCGACGAAGCTGAGCTCGCGAGCAGCTACAGAGAAGCTCACCGTGCGCGAGGCGCCGGGCTCGAGCGTGACCTTCTCGAATCGGCGCAACCGGCGCATCGGCGGCGTAACCGAGGCCACGTGGTCGCGTACGTAGAGAAGCACCGACTCCTTGCCGGCGCGGCTCCCCGTGTTCGTCACCGTCACCGACACGCGCACGGAGTCCCGCAGGCTCACGGTCGGCGTGGCGACTCGCAGGTTCGAGTAGGCGAACGTCGTGTACGAGAGGCCGTGACCGAACGCCCATTCGGGGTTGTAGCCGCGGTTCGTCGTGTCGGTTCCCCCGATGTCCGCCGGCCGGGCGCGGTCGTAGGGGACGAGGATGGCGCCCGTGTGGCGCGGCCAGCTGAAAGGAAGCTTGCCGCTCGGATTGACGTCTCCGAACAGCACGCTGGCCATTGCCTCACCACCATACGGGCCGGTCTCGTAGCCCGTCACGATGGCGCGTGCGCCGTCCACCGCATCGCGGAGGATGCGCGGCCGCCCGTGGAACAGGGCGAGCACCACCGGCACCCCGGTCTGCTCGATCGCGCGCGCGAGCCGGATCTGCGCCGGCGGCAGGGTGAGGTCGTCGATGTTGCCGGGTGTCTCGGCGTATGCGCCCTCGCCGAGGGCGACGATCGCAACGTTGGCCCCGCGTGCGGTGGCTGCCGCGGCCGCGATGTCGAGGGTGTCGGTGAGACTCGCGCCCGGCACGTAGGTGACGTTGGCCGCTCCCACCCTCTCGCGCACGGCGGTGAGCAGGGTCTTCACCCCCTTCGGGTACATCAGCGTATCGGTGCCCTGCCAGGTGTACGACCAGCCGCCGTACATCGACGGGAGGTAGTTCGCCGTCGGCCCGGTGACGAACACCTTTGCCGTCCTGGCGAGCGGCAGCACGCCACCCTCGTTCTTGAGTAGTGTGATCGCCTCGGCTGCCGCGTCGCGGCTCACCGTCTGGAACGCCGGCGCGCCGATGTTCGCGATCATCGAGGGCTCGGGGAGGGGATTCTCGAACAGCCCGACGTCGACCTTCAGGCGCAGGATGCGCCGCGTCGCCTCGTCGATGCGCGACATCGGCACCGCGCCTTCCTTCACGAGCGCGATGAGGTCGTCGGTGAACGACCAGTTGTCCGGCACCATGCTCATGTCGACGCCGGCGAGGACCGCCTGGCGCACGGCGTCCTTGTTGCTCGCCGCGACGCGGTGCACGCGATACAGCCGGATGATGTCCTCCCAGTCGGAGTCGGTCACGCCGGTGAAGCCGAGCTCCTTGCGCAGCAGGTCGGTCAGGATCTCGCGGCTGGTGTGGACGGGGACCCCATTGATGTCGCCCGAGTTCACCATCACCGTCCGGATGTCAGCCTGGATGGCCGCACGGAAGCTCGGCAGGAAGTACTCGCGCAGCTCCCGCTCGGGGATCCACGCCGTCGTGCGGTCCTTGCCGCTGAGCGGCATCGAGTATCCGAGGAAATGCTTCGCCGCCGCGGCGACGAACACTCGTCCACCGACCCTCGGACGCGGCGCGCTGCTGCCGAGCAGCGCGTTGATCGCCGGGAAGGGATCGAGCTGGTTGCCGAGCACCGCCTCGCGTCCCATCACCGACGCGACGTAGGGATCCTCGCCGAAGGTCTCGTAGAATCGCGGCCATGCGGGATGGCGGCCGAGGTCGAGCACCGGCGCGAAGTTCCAGGCGATGCCGGTGGCGCGCGTCTCGTACGCGGTGATCTCGTTCGAGCGACGCACGAGCGTCGGGTTGAACGTCGCGGCCATGGCGATGTTCTGCGGGAAGATCGTGCTCGTCGTCTGATAGTGCTGTCCGTGCACCGCGTCGATCCCGTACACCACGGGAACCTTGAGCCGCGAGCGGCTCGCGAAGCGCGCGATCATCGTGTTCGCGTCGCGCCATTCCTCGGGGGACATGGCGACGTATGCGACGTTGAGCAGTGCACCGACGCCGCGGTTGACGATGGCGTCGTGCAGCTTCGCCGAGTCGATCTGTACCGGCGTGCCCGGACCGCCGGGCCGACTGACGAGCATCTGCAGAGCGATCTGCGTCATCTGGCCGACCTTCTCTTCCAGTGTCATCTGCCGAAGCAGGCTCTCGACGCGCCGTGAGGCCGGGTCGAGAGCCTGGCTCCCGACGGATCGCGGCGCGCCGATCGCGAGTGCGCACACGCAGAGCAGGGCGAGCTTGGATCTCGTCATGCGAAATCAGTCTGATGGAAGGGTGGTTCAGCGAGTCGACGCGGGCCGGTACAGATCCGGGAGCGCGTCCTCGAACATGAACAGCGGGTCGGTCTTGAAGCGCCGAAAATCTCGTTCGCTCGCCTGACCTCGGTAAGGGGCGAAGTAGTGCTCGTCGGCGCGCGACGCGCGGTTCGCGTTGCGCCACACCATCACGTACGCGATGCGACGCGAGGCGCTGTCGCCCTTGATGGCTCTCGCGAGCTGGCCCGTCCACCAGGTGGAGTCGCGCAACGCGTTCTGACCTGTCTCGGTGAATGCGGGGATCTTCCCGCGCGTCGCCGCCTGGCCGACAACCCATCCTAGCTCGCGGGTCAGTCCCGCGAGCTGTTCATCGGACGTCCTCTCGTTGAGGTATCGGTCGTATCCGAGGACGTCCACCCATTCTTCTCCGGGGTAGCCGTCGAGGGACGAGCCGACGCCGGTCGGTCCGGCGGCGTTGGGCGCGTACGCGTACAGCAGGTTGTGCAGTCCCTTCACGTCGCGGAGGTATTCGACGGTGAAGCGCCACAGCCGCGCGAACTCGTCGTTTCTGGTGTGCGGCACGCCCCACCAGAACCAGCCGCCGGTCATCTCGTGCCACGGCCGGAAGATGACGGGAATCGGCGTCGTCGCCGATCCCGAGTTGCGCCCTGATCCGCGCAGGCTTCCGAGGAACACGGCGAGCCGATCGAGCGAGCCCTTGAACTGCTCGTGCCGCTGACCGCCAGGCAGCACCGCGGCGACCGCCGACGTGGTGTCCCACGCGTTCCGCCCGGTGAGTGGGTTGTCGATGTGCCAGCTGATCGTGATCACGCCGCCCCGCCGATAGCCCTCGGCGATCCATCCGCGCATGCGCTGGAAGTCGACGCCGTCGATGTTCCTGGGCGACGAGGTCTCGAGCCCGCTCACCTCCCAGCCGTACACCGCGGGATAGCTGCCCGACGACGCGCGCACGTCGAGCGCCCCGGTTCGGCAACCCACTCGTAGCCATATGCGAGGTCGTCCTGATGACCGAACAGCACGTGCTCGCGCGCCAGGCGACGGTGGTGCGGATGCTAGACGGCCACGGGGCGGGCGCCGGGCGCGAGCAGGGCGTCTACGCGGGCGATCACCTCGAGACAGGCCCGTCCGTTGTGATAGGGACACTTCCACGGACCGACCTTCTCGCCGCCACGAGTTTCCTCTCCCGAGCGCGAGACTCGCCGGTACCACTCGCCATTGCGTCGATCCACGAGGTGACGCTCGACGAAGCGCCAAATCGAGATCGCCGCGCGGAGGTACGCCTCGTCACCGGCGTCCTGATACGCTGCGAGGAAGCCGACGATCGCCTCGGCCTGCGGCCACCATTCCTTGTCGGTGTCGAGGTGGTCGCCCGAACGCTCGTAGAACAGACCGCCGTGCTCGGGGTCCACCGCCCGCGCGAGGACCGCGCGCGCCAGCCGCTGCGCGGCTTCGCGCGCGCGCTCGAGCAGCTCAGGATCGTTCAGAGCCGTCGCACCCTGCACGAGTAGCCAGCTCGTCTCGATGTCGTGCCCGAACGAGACCTTCGCGGAACGCGGCTGCCAGTCGGCGGTGAAGAAGCCGATGACGTGGTCGCCGCTCGGGGCGATGACATGGTCCATCATCAGCTCGATCAGCGTCCGAAGCCGCGCGGCGAGTCGCGCGTCCGGCCACACGGCATGCAGCGTGGTGTAGGCCTCGAGCAGGTGCAGATGGGTGTTCATGCTTCGCGGCTCGTTCAGATCTTCCGGACCGAGTCGCACGTCGTCGAGCAGCCGCCAGTCGTGGTTGAAGCATTCCTCGTAGCCGACGCGATCGGCGTCGTACGCGTGCGCCTCGACGAGCCGGAAGATCGCGATGGCGGAGCTCAGGCTGTGCTCGTCGCTCGTCGCGCGGTAGTGCTCAGCGAGCGCATAGATGGCGAACGCCTGCGCATACACATGCTTGCGATCGTCGACCGGCCGGCCCTGCGCGTCGATCATCCAGAACGCGCCACCGAACGTCGGATCGATGAAGTGCGCGGAGAAGTGCACGGCGGCTCGATCGGCCGCTTGCCGATACGCGTCGTCACCGAGGCGGTGATACGCGGCGGAGAAGGTCCAGAGCACTCGCGCATGGAGGATCGCTCCCTTCGGCGACGTCGGGTCGACCGTGCCATCCTCCTCGATGAACCCGACGGTGCCCCCGTTCCGGCGATCGCTCGCCCGCTCCATCCAGAATGGCAGGATGTCTCTGATCAGCTCCGCACGCATCTCGGCGCGCAGCTCGTGGAGCGCGGACTCAACGCGCATCGCCGGTCCGCTCGCGCCGTGCCAGGTTGCGTTCGATGAGGGCGTAGCGCTGCTCCACGCAGGCGGCCGAGTGGAGCGGGTCCTCCGGCGTTTGCATTGCATAGTCCAGGAGTCGCGGCACCGTCGACTCGGCGACGTGGATGCGCGTGTCGGACGAGGCGTAGTAGACGAGGAGACGTCCGTCGTCGTCCGCGATCCAGCCGCAGCCGAAGACGACGTTGGAGACGTCACCTACGCGCTCCTCTCCCTCGGGTGCGATGAGATAGCCGGCGGGCTGGTGGGTCACGAGCCAGGGCTCGTCGAGATCGGTCACGAAAGCGTACAGCACGTAGCGCAGGCCGGCAGCGGTGTTGCGAACGCCGTGCGCGAGGTGCAGCCAGCC
>DATFOL010000238.1:0-20543 GCA_035265545.1 Gemmatimonadaceae bacterium
CCAGCACATGCGCGCGCTCGATCAGCGCGGCCTGAACGTGTTCGAGTCCCCGAAGGAGCCCGGCGCGGCGTACACGGGTTTCAAGCTCTCCTGGGGCGGCGCCTTCGCCCAGCAGTTCCAGAACCTGACGCACCAGAACGCCGCCGCGCCCAAGATGGCCAAGGACGCCGCCGGCAAGGACTACAATCAGAACGCGCTGATTCCGATCGGCTCCGGCTTCAACAACGCCAATGCGAACCTGTACCTGAACGCCCAATTGGCGCGCGGCATCCGCGTCGCCGTCGAGGGCTACGCCTCGTCGCGGCATCACAACGAGTTCTGGATCAAGGATGGCTACTTCCTGATCGACGGCTCGCCGATCGACAACAAGCTGCTCGACAGGATCATGGAAGTCGCCACGCTCAAGGTCGGGCACTTCGAGATCAACTACGGCGACCAGCACTTCCGTCGCAGCGACAACGGCCACACGCTCTACAACCCCTTCGTCGGCAACCTGGTGATCGACGCCTTCACCACCGAGATCGGGGCCGAGGCGTACCTCCGCAAGAACGGCTATCTCGCGATGGTCGGGATGACGGGTGGAGAGGTGAAGGGCTCGGTGACGGCGCCAGGCAAGCGCGGTCCCAGCTACCTCGCCAAGCTCGGCGTCGACAAGCAGCTCACGAGTGACATCCGCGTCCGGCTCACCGGCTCGATGTACAAGAAGGACCGGTCGCAGAGCGGTACGCTCACGAGCGGCGACCGCGCCGGCTCGCGCTACTACGACGTGCTCGAGCCGGTCGGGTCCACCGAGTCCGCCAACGCCTGGTCGGGAGCGATCCAGTCCGGCATGCGGAACAACGTCACGGCCTTCGTGGTCAACCCGTTCGTGAAGGTCGGCGGGGCGGAGCTCTTCGGGAATATCGAGACCATGACGGGCGCTGCGGTGACCGAGAAGACCCGGCGCACCCTGCGGCAGCTCGCCGGCGAGGGACTCTACCGGTTCGCCGGGGAGAAGCTCTACGTGGGCGGCCGCTACAACACGGTGAACGGACAGCTCGCCGGGATCACGAACGACATCACGGTGAAGCGCTACCAGGTCGGCGGCGGCTGGTTCGTGACGCCGAACGTGCTCTCGAAGATCGAGTTCGTCCGCCAGAACTACGAGGCCTTCCCCACGAGCGACATCCGCAGCGGCGGCAAGTTCGAGGGCTTCATGATCGAGGGCGTCGTCGCCTTCTGATGGTTCGCACCGCACCTCCTCTCTCAGGAGTCCGCGCATGACCAACGTCTCGATGCAGCAGCGCCCCCGTCATGAGACGGGGGCGCTGGTCCAGGAAGGTCCCGTGCTCCTGGCAACGAAGCCATTCAATGGTTGCGACGCCCCACTCGCCGTCGCCCGCTGGGTCGCCACGCGGGAAGAGCGCGCGCTGCACGTCGTCTCGGTCCTCGAGCCGACCGAGGGCGTCGTAGCCGGTGCGCCACCACCCCCGTCGCGCTACTACGCCGACGAGCGTTCGGCGCTCGCGGCCCAGATCCGGAGCGAGATCGCGGTCGGCGAGACCAGACCCGACTCGCTGCGCGTCGACGTGCTCGAGGGCCCGAGCGCGCAGACCGTGGTCGACGCGGCTCGCGCGTGCGGGGCGCGAGTCATCGTGGTCGGCACGGGACGGCACGATCCGATCGGTCGCTACGTGTATGGGGAGCGCGCCCTGCAGATCCTCAGCCGCGCCGATCGCCCGGTGCTCATCGTTCCGCGCGACGTCGTCGCTACCCCGCCGACTGTCGCCGTCGTCGCCGTCGACTTCAGCCCGGCCAGCGTGCGTGCCGCTCACGCGGTGCTGCCGTTGCTCGCGCCTGGTGGACGCCTGATCGTCGTGCACGTGAAGACGGGCGTGACGCTGAAGGAGGAGACCGCCGGGTGGTGGAACGACGCCTATGAACGGCGATGCGCCGATCTGTTCGCGCAGTTCATCCGGCAGCTCCCCCAGATCCCCGACGTGACGTTCGAGTCCAAGTTCCTGCGGGGCGACATCGTGCCCAGGATCGTGGACTACGCCGCGGCGCAGGGCGCGGGACTGATCGCCTGCGGACGGCTCGGACATTCGCTGGTCGAGCGCGTCTTCGTCGGAAGCGTCTCGTCCTCGCTCGTTCGCCATGCCGCCTGTCCGGTGCTCGTTGCTCCGGAGCTTCCCGGTGATGTCGCGTGGCACTGACGCCCAGCATTCCGCGCGTGCCGCCCGCACTGTCCCGGGTGGCCAGCAGCATCATCGCACTCGCGATGATGCTGCTGGCTCGACCGACGCACGCGCAGAGCGTGGCACCCGTCGGCCGCTTCGCCACTGATAGCGTGTGCAGCTATCGCACCTGCGCACTGACCATCGCACCGCGATGGAATGGCCTGGCCGTCGTCGCCGGGGAGGCCGGGCCCCGGCTCGCCAACCTTCACTTCCTGGTTCCCCGGAACATCACCGCGGTCCTCGCGGGCCCGCATGAAGCCGCGGTTGGCGCCGACTCGGCCGCGGCGTACGCGCGGCGTGCCGTGCAGCTGCGGCGCGCGGGCGCGGCGCTCACCGACGCTGGACTTCTGCTTGGTGCCGTCGCCGCGCTCCACGCACTCGCCGACGACAGCCACCGGAGGCGCGACGCTCAGGTGGCCGGAGTGGGCGGCGCGGCGCTGCTGCTCAGCATTCCCCTTCAATTCGCCGCGGACGGCGCGCTCAGCCGCGCCGTGTGGTGGCACAACCTGCGGTACGTCCGATGAACTGCGCGCGTCGCTGGTTCGACGGATGCGAGCTCGATCCCCACGCACGAGGGTACCATGTCCAACTCGACACCACTCGATCCGATCCGGATCATCCTCGTCGATGACCATCTGGTCGTGCGCGCGGGGCTCAAGGCTCTGCTTGCCGGCGTACCCGACATTCGGATCGTCGGAGAAGCGGCCAACGGCCGTGACGCGCTGGCGCTGATCGACCGCGTCGCTCCCGATGTCGCGGTGCTCGACCTCGACATGCCCGTGATGGATGGGCTCACGGCGCTCCGCTCACTGATCGCCGCGCATTCGCCGACCCACGTGCTCATTCTCACCATGCACGACGGCGCCGAATATCTCGCTGCCCTCCTGGAAGCGGGCGCCGCGGGTTACCTGGTCAAGAGTGCGGCGGACCGAGAGCTGGTCGACGCCATCCGCGCGGTGGCGTCCGGCGAGACCTACGTGCAGCCGACCGCCGGCCGCGCGCTCGCGGAGCGTGTGATGCGTCAGGCCGAGCACCGAGACGAACGGATGCAGTACGAGTCGCTGAGCGAGCGGGAGCGCGAAGTGCTGGTGCTCGTCGCCGAGGGACACTCGGCGTCCACCATAGGCGAGCGCCTCGTCATCAGTCCGAAGACCGTGGAGACTTACAAGCAGCGTGTCTCCGAGAAGCTCGGACTGCATCACCGTTCAGACTACGTGCGGTTCTGCCTGGGGCTCGATCTGCTGCACGCACACCTGTGAGGTCGCCAGGATAGCTTCCACGACGAGCGGCGGGACGCTTCGTCCCGGTCGTCCTCATCGAGCGCGGCCGGGATCTCAGCGACCCAGCCGCGTTTCCCGTACATCGGACACGCTCCTGCACCAGTCGATCACGCCAGCCTCGACGCGCCTCAATGATACTGTCCACGATGGCTCGCCCAGTGTCCACCGCGCTCAGCGCACTCATCCTCACCATCCTCGGCGCCGCGTGCGCCCCGCGCGCGGTATCCTCGCCGCCCGGGTCGCTGTCTGCGGCGGAGCGACCGGCGCTGGCGGTGATGGTGGTCGTCGACCAGTTCCGCGAGCCGTACCTCGAGCGGTATGGCGACCTGTTCACGGGCGGGCTGCGGCGCCTGCTCGACAAGGGACGCGTGTACACGAACGCCACCCACGACCACGCCATCACCGAGACCGCACCGGGTCACGCGACGCTGTCGACCGGCGTCTACCCGATGCGCCACGGTATCGTCGCCAATGAATGGGCGGAGCGCACGCCGGCGGGCTGGCTCGAAGTGTCGAACGTCGGCGACTCGACGGTACGCATCGTCGGGCAGCCCGATCAATCGGGTGTCTCGCCCCGTTCCCTGCTCCGCAGCGGGCTCGCCGACTGGATGGTCGCGGCCGACCCGCGCTCGCAGGTCGCGTCCGTGTCGGGCAAGGACCGCGGCGCCGTGCTCCCGGCGGCGCACGCGAAGGGACAGGTGTACTGGTTCAATTCAGCCAAGGGACGCTTCGTGACGTCTACGTACTACCGCGACAGCTATCCCGCGTGGGCCGAGGGCTTCACGACGACCGTGCTGCCGAAGTACCTGCGCGACAGCACATGGGCGAACCAGACGCCGGTCGCGGCGCTCGCCCGCACCATGCCGGACACCCAGCCATACGAGGGCAACAGCGTCAACACGTTCTTCCCGCATCGCTATTCCGTCGAAGGCCAGCCGGGCCGGTTCTGGGATTGGCTCGCGAGCACACCGATGCTCGATGCCATCACGCTCGACTTCGCCGAGACGATGGTCCGCTCCATGGCTCTCGGACGAGACGATGCGCCGGATTTTCTCAACGTGTCGCTGTCGCAGGCCGACCGCATCGGGCACGCGTACGGCCCACTGAGCCGCGAGCAGCTCGACAACCTGCTGCGTCTGGATCGCGAGCTCGGCGAGTTCTTCACCTTCCTCGACCAGACCGTCGGTGCCGGCCGATGGACTGTCGCGCTATCGGCCGACCACGGTGTGCTCAGCGCGCCGGAAACGCTGCCGCAGCCAGGGGAGCCTGCCGTGGGACACCGGACCACCGCGGTGGAGAATGCGGCATTGGACTCGATCTTCGCCGACGCGAGGCGCACGGCGAACGACCCCACGACTCCGGAGGAGGTCGCCGCTGCGCTCGAGCGACTTCCCATCGTCGCCGATGCCTACACCCACGCACAGCTGCTGCGCGGAACGCCCTCCGACTCCTTCGCCGTGCTCGTGCGACGCTCGCTGTATCCGGGGCGCGCCGCGGCGGAGGTCAGCAAGTACGGGGTCGAAGTCCGCTTCGCTCCGGGACTGCTGAGCGGCCCTCGAGGCACGAGCCACGGCACGCCGTACTGGTACGACCGGCACGTCCCCATGATCTTCATGGGCGCGGGGATCAAGGCCGGCCGGGATGACACGCGCGCCTCGACTACGGACTTTGCCCCCACGCTCGCGCGACTGCTGCGGGTACGCGCACCCAGCGATCTCGATGGACGCGCGTTGAGCGGAGTGGCGGGGAGATAGCGAAGCCCGACATCTACCTCGGACGCCCATGGCCCGGCCAGGGACGCCACGTGTCCCAACAGGTAACTCGGACGCTGCGACGCATCAGTGCTCCGGGCGGAGGGTGGTGTCGAGTCAGATTCGATGCGTGAATGGGACGATACGCGAACCTTACGCGCAAACCGGCAAGCCCGGCTTCGCCAGATCGTGCTGGCAAGTCTGCGAGAATCCGTTCTCCGTGATCGTCAGCGTGACCGTGCTCGTGCCGTTGAACGTCATCGTCAGGCGCGACGTGAACGGGGGAAGATCGGCGAACGTGCCCGATGATGCGACGACGATCGTGCCTCCGGTCGGCCAGACCTGTGCGCCTACCGCGGTGTTCGTGGGAAGGACGAGGCTCGAGATCGAGCCCGTGATCCGAACGTCGATTGGAGCGTCGCCGAAGAACGTCCCCGAGAGGCGCGTCGTGGAGGTGCCGTCGAGAGTATGGGGACCGGCGAGGAGACCGCCGAGCGTCAGCTCCTGCTGGCTGTCGATGGTGAGCGCCGCACCATCCTCGATGATGGTGCCCACGACGGATGTGTTGGTCTTCACCGATGCGGTCGTCGCGTGGTCGAACGCGGACTGCTTCGCGCCCGATGCGCTGAGCACGGTGAAGCTCTGCTTGATCGTGATCCCACTCGCCATGGCGGGCGGACAGACGAAGCTCTGCGACGCGGCGGTGTACGGGCACCGCCCGATCCCGAGCGCGAGTCCGACTGGGATCGTCGTCGTGACGGAACCGCCGCCGGCCGCGAGCACCGGGAGCGTGAGCTCGGCGAGCGCCTGCTCGAGCGTCGCGTGCGGGGTGTTCGCGCCGTCCGTGGTGCTCGGAGCGACGGAGGAGTCGGAGCCGCATGCTGTAGCGATCACGACCAGCAGGGCCACCAGTTGTCGACGCATGTCATACCTCGAGGATTTGGGGGTGACGCGAATCTCGCGATGCGCGGCCGCCGCAACGATCCGTCAGGGTACGTAGAGCCGTCGTCAACATGACGTATGCGTCCGGGACTTCTCTTGCCTCCAGGACCTCACGACCAGTTGACTGCGACCCGGGTGAGGCGGTGTACCAGGTGAGCAGCGAGCGCAGGCTCGACTCGCGCCAGCGAGAGCGCGCGCCGGGCGTCCGGAAGGAGAGCGAGCGCGGCCGCCCCGGTGCGCCACGCCTGAGCCGAGAGCAGGTAGAGCGGAAATATCGGCGTGCACACCCCGGGAATCGCATCCGGGCTCGACATCGGCATCTCCGACCGCCAGAGCCGCACGAGGTCGGCGAAGAGATCGACACCGGCGCACGCCGCGGCCTGTATCGAACCCCACGGGCGTGGGTTCAGCTCGAGAAAGTGGTACCGCCCATCTGCATCCCGCACGAAGTCCATGCTCGCGAGTCCGGTGAGGCGTGTTGCACCGGCCACTCGGCTCGCCGCGAGAGCCAGTGCCGGATCGTCGACCGACGTCAACACTGCTGCGGGACCGATGCGGGCTGGGAACTGCACCGTCTTCTCTCCGCCGAAGAAGCGCAGCATGCGTCCGCCGTCGAACAGGCCGCCGGCGAGGTAGGTCGAGCCGCGGATGTACGCCTGCGCGAACGGGCAGACACCGCGCTCCTGCAATTGGCGCGCGGCGACCCATGCGTCCCCTGGCGTCTCGCAGACGGTGGTTGCATTCCCGCCCCGCCCTCTCACGCCCTTGATGACGATAGGGAGTCCGAGCGCGCCCGCGGCGTGGCGTACTTCGTCCTCGGTGCCGGCTGCCTTCTCCTGTGGGATCGTCACGCCAGCGGAGGCGACGCGCGCGCTGAGCAGTCGCTTGTCGCGTCGAGCGCGCCGGTCGGGCTCCGGGATCCGAGGGAAGACCGCCGCTGACCAGGCGGGACACGCGCTCCAGAGGAGCCATTGCAGTGGCTCGGTGACAGGGTAGATGACGTCATACGGCGCCGCGCTCGCGGCCTCTTCCACGATGACGAGCAAGCGTGGATCGCCGACACGGGGAGCGAGCGTCCAGGTGCCGTGCGCCGTGCTGCAGGCGCCCCGTCCACCGGTCGCAGCGATCACGTCGACGTGACAACCGGCCCGCGCCAGGCCACGTGCCGTGACGGCACCACTGATGAATCCCTCGTCGAGCAAGAGCACGCGCATCGTGATTCTCCCGAGACAGGCGACAGTGTCACTCCGCCCGCGCCATCGTCCAGCCCGGGCGATACGGGACCGGGCGCCATGCCTCCACGTGTGTGATTCCCCCGCGATTCGATTCTGGGGACATCCAGAACGCGAGAAGCCGTCGGCCATCGGCTCACCTCACGGCCGGCAGCGCCGCCTCGGTCGAACCCACCCGCCCTCGGAGACTTAAGCCGCAGGCCGCGGCGCCTTCCACTACCGAGACGAAGCGACCTGCTTCTTCAAGCTCAGCCCCTCTGTTCAAGTGCGCCGGGCTCCCATCCACGAGCTTGAGGTGCGCGCCATTACCGGCTGCGCACACGGTCGTCATCGGCTTCGCTCACGCCTCGACTCCGGAGCAACAATGGTGGACTTCTCGTTCAGTCGCGCCGCACCCCTGCCAGGAAGTATCACCGATCTGCCGGGCGCACAGATCTCCGTCACTCCGCTCGAGAGCGCGACGCACCTCGTCGTCGTACGGTTCGGCGCGGGGATCGGACTGTGAGCAGTCATCCCGCGCGCTGGCTCAAGCGCGCCGCCGTGGGCATCGCGGCACTCGGCGCGATCGCGCTGCTGTCCGGCGCGGGCTACGAGCAGCTGATGCGGCGCCGCGCGCTTCGGGCCCACCCCGTCCCGGGCCGGCTCGTGGACGTCGGCGCGGGACGCCGCATCCAGATAGACTGCCGGGGTGCGGGCTCGCCGACCGTCGTGCTCGAATCGGGGCTCGACAACCTCGGCTCGTTGAGTTGGGTCGCGGTGCACGACTCGCTGGCCCTCACCACGCGCGCCTGCGCGTACAGCCGGGCTGGCGTGATGTGGAGCGATGCGTCGCCGGCACCATTCGACCTGACCTCGATGGCTGGCGACCTGCATCGCGCGCTCGCGGCCGCCGGCGAGTCCGCCCCCTGGGTGGTCGTTGGGCATTCGATTGGTGGACCGTACGTCATGTCGTTCACCCACGCGTATCCGTCCGAGGTGAAGGGGCTCGTCCTCGTCGATGCGTCGCACCCCGATCAGTTCGCGCGCTTCCACGACATCGCTGGCAAGTCGTTGGCACCGCCCCCTGGTGAGGTGAAGCTCGGAGCGGCGCTTGCCTGGACGGGGCTCGTCCGGCTGTTGCCGGTTGGCGCCACGCCCGAGTCGTGGCCGGCCGAGACGCGGCGTGTGTCGCCCCCATTCCTTCCCCTGTCGGTCGCCGGGTTGGCAAAGGAGACGGAGGCGGTTCTCGCGACGCTCGCCGCCGCGCGTGAGATGCGTCAGCTCGGTGACCGACCCATGGTCGTGCTCACCGCCGGCCAGGAGCAACCGATGGCCAGCCTGCACGCGATGGGCCTGACGCGAGAGCAGGGTACACGACTGAGGAGCGCCACACGAGGTATGCATGACGACCAGGCCACCTGGACTCGTCGCGGGCGCCACGAGCTCGTGCCCGACGCAACGCATTACATCCAGTTCGACCGACCCGATGTGGTGATCCGCGCGACCCGCGAAGTGGTGGACGCTGTTCGTGCGACCATGCGCTGATGGCAGGTTGCCTCGAGCGTTTGGAGCAGGCCGACACCTGCCGCTCGATGACTAACCCGGTACCTTCGCCGGACCACCTCATCGCTGCGCCGTCTCGCTGACCCGCACGGCGCTCACGTCGTCACCGCGCAGCCGAGTGCGCAAGCCACTGACGGCGCCGTCTGTCAAGCACACGATCACCGCGGCCGTGCGCCGGGATGCGCAATCTCTTCAATCAGTCGCGGCTGTAGAGTCGCACCCACGACTCCCATGCCTGCATCGCCCGATACCCGGGTGTGGACCAATACCATCGTCCAATGCCTGGGGCGTCGCGCCTGGAGAAGATTGTTCGCAGCCGACACCTCACGATCACTCTCGGAGTGAGATGCAGGCTAGGACGGCTCTCTTGAAAGGATGCGTCTTACCGTAGTCGGAGTCGGCATGACCGGCAGCGCACCATGCGCATGGAGATGATCGAGATGTCCGATATCGACCGCCGTCGTTTTCTCGGCGCCGCAGCCACAACGGCTGTAGCCAGCCAGCTGGGCTTCATCGTATTTTCGAGGAGGTTGGACGCCATGAGTGCAACGCTGACGCAAGTTGAACCGCCGAGCGGTAGCGACACCGACATTCGACCGTTCCGGGTGAATGTTCCTCAGGCAGACCTCACTGATCTGCGCCGGCGCATCCAGGCGACGAGGTGGCCCGAGGCGGAGCAAGTCAGTGATGACTCGCAAGGTGTCCAGCTCGCGACGACGCAGAAGCTCGCAAGCTATTGGGCGAGCGACTACGACTGGCGCAAGGCCGAAGCACGGATCAATGCGGTGCCCAACTTCATCACGAACATCGACGGTCTCGATATTCACTTCATTCACGTGAAGTCGAGGGAAAGGAATGCCCTGCCGCTCATCATCACCCACGGATGGCCGGGATCGTTCATCGAGCAGATGAAGATCATCGCCCCCCTCACCGATCCCGTTGCACACGGGGGGAAGGTCGAGGACGCGTTCGACGTGGTCATACCGTCGCTGCCTGGCTACGGCTTCTCCGGCAAGCCGACGGCGACCGGGTGGCATCCGGCGCGCATCGCCAGCGCGTGGACGACGCTGATGCGCCGACTCGGATACACCAAGTTCGTGGCGCAAGGAGGGGATTGGGGCAACGCGATCTCGGAGGTGATGGCGCTCCAGGCACCTCCGGAGCTGCTGGGCATCTCCACCAACATGCCGGCGGCCGTGTCGCCGGAGATCAGCAAGGCGATCTTCGCGGGCAGCCCGCCCCCATCGAGCCTGTCGGCCGACGAACGCAACGCGTGGGACCAGCTGGCTCTCTTCTATGGGAAGGGGCTGGGGTACGCCAACGAGATGTCGCTCCGGCCACAGACGCTGTACGGCATCGTGGATTCGCCCGTCGGCCTCGCGGCGTGGATCCTCGACCACGACGCTCGCAGCTACGCGCTCATCAGACGTGTCTTCGATGGACAGCCGGAAGGCCTGACCCGCGACGACATTCTCGACAACATCACCATGTACTGGCTGACGAACACGGCGATCTCGTCGGCTCGCCTGTACTGGAACACCAGCCAGGTTTCAAAGGCGGGCTTCTTCGATCCCAGGAACGTCCAGATCCCCGTCGCGGTCACCGTGTATCCCGACGAGATCTATGCCGCTCCGCGGAACTGGGCGGAGAGCGCGTATCCCAAGCTGATCTACTTCAGCAAGCTACCGAAGGGCGGACATTTCGCCGCCTGGGAGCAGCCGGTCTCGTTTGCCCACGAGATGCGAGAGGGCTTCAGAACGCTGCGCAGCTAGACGTGGGGGTGAATGTAGGCGAGAGACACGGAGATGGCTGAGCCATCTCGGTGTCTCTCGCACGTTGTCCGTTGGACACGCTGGCGTCTGCCTACGCCGGGCATGGGGCGAGTCGGCGACGTCTTGTCCAGGTACACGAGCAGATCGAATCTCAGAGCGACCGGCGCCGGGGTGAACGCCCGCTCGGCCGCCATGGCGCCAATCGCGCGAAAGTGGTGCCGAGGTGAGCGCTGCGACGCGTCCGAGCGCGGCGAGAATACATGGCAAGGGGATCTGAGGTGAGCGCTGCGAGGCTGAGAGGCTGGTGTTGACACCCCTCTCTCGCCAGACCGCCCGCGAAGCGACGGGTGGCTCAGGCAGGCAGAGTCGTCGCGCGTCGCCATATTAGCGGACATGAGCGTCTCTCCCGGAGTCGGCTTGCTGGCGGCCATCGCGCTGGGACTACCGATGTTGATACTGCTCGCGCGGCGCCGCTTCCCGCAGATCGTCCTCTGGCTGCGCGCGCTGACCGCGTCGCGCCAGCGCGGCGAGCGCGCACCCGACATGGCTCGCGCCGCCGCGTACCATAGTCGACTGCCCGACGCCGCCAATGTCGCGACACTCGACCAGCGCACCTGGCAAGACCTCGATCTCGACGAGGTGTTCTGCTCGCTCGACCGAACCGAGAGCGAGCCGGGTCGTCAGTATCTGTACCATCTGCTCCGGACACCGCTGCTCTCGGAAGAGCCGCTCGGGCGACGCGAGCGCCTGCTTCGCAGCCTCTCGGGTGACGACGGACTCGCTGCGCGAATCCAGATGCCCCTTCGTCGACTGCAAAATCCGCGTGCGGGTCAGCTGGTGCATCTCATCCTGGGAGATCTTCCGGAGCGCCCACACTACTGGGTGCTCTTTCCCATCCTGACGGTCACTTCGATTGCGTCGCTAGTTCTCTTCCTGACCGTCTGGCCGCCGGCATTCGTCGTCTGGCTGGGTGTGTGCTTCGTGAACCTCTGGGTGCATCTCTGCTACCGGTCACGCGTGAAGCGGCTCACCCCCGCGATTCGCGAGCTGCCCGCGTTCATCGACGCCGGCCGCACGCTCGCGGCGCTCGACATCCCTCACGCGCGGGAAGAGACAGTCGCGCTCCGCGAGGATGCAAACCGCCTGGCTGGCCTGCGCCGAGCCGCAACATGGCTCATCTTCGAGCCTGGAGAAGGCGGCGAGCTGGCGGCGAGCATGTACGAGTACATCAACCTGCTCTTCCTTCTCGATGTGAATGCGTTCGTCTTCGCGATCGAGAAGCTGCGCACCTCGCAATCGGCCATGCAGCGACTGTTCGAAGGCATCGGGTATCTCGACTCGATGCAGTCGGTGAGTCGATGGCGCTCGACTCTCTCCAGCTGGACCACTCCCGAGTTCATCCCTCCCGAAAAGGCGCTGCACCTCGAGGCGATCTACCATCCACTTCTCTCGGACGCGGTGCCGAACTCGCTGGAGACGGAGGACGCAAGTGTCCTGATCACCGGATCGAACATGTCGGGCAAGTCCACCTTCGTGCGCGCCATCGGAGTGAATGCAGTCTTCGCCCAGACACTCCACACGGTCTGTGCCGCCGAATGGCGCGCGCCCATGGTGCAGGTGCGCACCTCGATCGGCCGTACCGACAGCATCACTGAAGGGAAGAGCTACTACCTGGCTGAGGTGGAAGCCGTCGCGGCCCTGGTGCATGCCAAGGCCGATGGCGCGCAGTACCTGTTCCTGCTCGACGAGATCTTTCGCGGGACCAACACGACCGAGCGCGTCGCAGCGAGCTTCGCGGTGTTGTCGTACCTGAACCGCGGATCAGACATCGTGGTGGTCGCCACCCACGACATCGAGTTGATCGACCTCCTCGGCCAGCGTTACGGGACACGCCACTTCCGTGAGGAGCTCACCGACGGGCACATGACGTTCGACTATCGTATGCACGATGGACCTTCCTCGACCCGCAACGCGATCGCGCTGCTGGATGCAGTAAAGCTGCCCGCGGATTTGGTAGCCGAGGCCACGGCCACGCTCGACTGGCAGCGTCGGTCCGTTCCGAAGCCAGCCGCGCCCGGCGAGTGAATCCCTGGGTCTGACTCGTATGGGGCAGCGTTCGGCTCACTTCGCGCCGGTGGCACTTCCACGCCGACGCCAGGTGAGCCTGTGTCGGTAGACGTCGGCGATCACGGCCGAAACGATGACCGTTCCGGTGATGACGCGCTTCGTCGGCTCCGAGGCGCCGACCTGCGCGAGGCCGGCCTGCAGCACGGCGATGATCAGCACGCCCGAGAAGCTGTTCACCACCGAGCCTCGGCCGCCCATCAGGCTCGTGCCGCCGATCACCACCGCCGCGATCGCGGCGAGCTCCATCCCGATCCCGGCGTTCGGGTCCGCCGATTCCAGATACGCCGCGTTGAACACGCCGCCCAGTCCCGCCAGCAGCCCGGACATCGCGAAGACGGCGAGCTTCACCGGACGCGGGTCGATGCCGGAGAGGCGCACCGCCTCCTCGTTGGTCCCGATCGCCACCACGTATCGTCCGAACACGGTGCGCGACAGGACGAGCTGTCCCGCGACCACCAGCAGCACCGCGATGAGAAAGGCGGGCGAGAGGCCGAGGCCCGGAATCGGAGCACCGATCGCCTCGATGGCTGAGCCGATGAACACCGACTGCGAGCCGGTCGCGAGATACGCGCCGCCGCGTGCGACCTCCAGCATTCCGAGCGTGACGATGAACGAGGGAATTCCCCACCCGACCGTCACGAGTCCGTTGGCAACGCCAGCCACGAGCCCGATGCCCAGCGCGAGAGGCACGGCTGCCAGCAGCGGCCATCCCCACGCGATCAGCGCGCTGCCGAGCAGCGCGCTGCTCAGCGCGAGCACCGATCCAACGGATAGGTCGATCCCACCGGTCACGAGAACGAACGTCATCCCGATCGCGATCACCGCAAGCGCGGGGATCTGGTTCGCGAGCGTGACGAGCGTGACGCGGGTGAGAAAGTGCTCGCTGAGCGCTCCGAAGAGCGCGAGGAGTAGCGCGAGCACCACCAGCAGTCCCACATGGTCCGCCGCCGTGCCGCGCTTCTCGCTCACGCGACTGCTCCGTCGCTCGAGAGGTGGCTGCTGAACGCGGCGGCCATGATCCGCTCCTGGGTCCAGTCTCCGCGCTCGAACACCGCGACGAGCCGGCCAGCGGACATCACGGCGATCCGGTCGCAGAGGGTGAGCAGCTCGTCCACTTCGCTCGATGCGACGACGAGCGCCTTCCCCGCGCTCGCGAGCTCCTCGAGCAGCCGGTAAACCGTCTCCTTGGCAGCGACGTCGATCCCGCGAGTGGGCTCGTCGAAGAGGAGCACGTCGCAATCGCGCGCGAGCCAGCGAGCGATCACCACCTTCTGCTGATTGCCACCGCTGAGCTCCGCGACGGGCTGTTCCACCGAGGTGAGTCGCACACCGAGACGGTCGCAGAGATCGACGGCGAGCCGCCGCTCCGCCGTCGGATCGATCCACCCTCCACGTCGGGCAACGGTCGTGAGCCGGCCGAGCGTCGCGTTGACACGAACGCTTCGCGCGAGAAGGAGCCCATGTGCCTTCCGGTCCTCCGGGATCAGCCCGATGCCCACGCGCACGGCGTCGCTCGGCTGATCGATGCGCAGGGGCACGGGCGGATCGCCAAGCATCACTCGTCCCCGCTCGGCACGATCGGCGCCGAAGACCGCGCGGAGCAGCTCGGTCCGTCCCGAGCCGACGAGCCCCGACAGTCCGAGGATCTCGCCTCGCCGAACGTCGAACGACACGTCGCGCACCCTGCTGCCGGAGCAGAGATTCTCGACGCGCAACGCCACCGCGCCGGCAGCGCGGCCCACACGCGGTGCGGCATCGCTCCACTCCCCGCCGACCATCAGGCGCACTGCATCCTCGGCCGACAGCTCGATCGACGGGCGCGTCGCGACGACTCGCCCATCGCGCAGCACGGTCACGCGGTCGGCGATGCGACGGATCTCACCCATGCGATGGCTGATGTAGACGAGGCCCACTCCGTCACGCCGCAGCCGGTCGAGGTGCGAAAAGAGCGTGTCGATCTCGGGCGCGGTGAGGGCCGCCGTGGGCTCGTCCAGGATCAGCACTCGGCACGGGCGGGCGAGCGCCGCGGCGATCTCCACCAGCTGTCGCCGGCCGACTCCGAGCCGACCGAGCGGCGTGGCGGGGTCGAGCTCCGACAGTCCGACCATCTCGAGCGCGGTGCGCGCGTTCGCGTGCAGCGCGCGGCGGTCCACGAGCCCCCAACGGTTCGGGAGCCGGCCGAGGAAGAGATTCTCGGCGACGCTGAGCGTGTCCAGCGCGCGGAGCTCCTGATGAACGATGTGGACGCCGGCGCGCTCCGCGTCGCGCTTCGACGCCGGGGCGTGAGGCTCGCCGCCAAGCGTCATCCGCCCCGCATCCGGCGCGGTGAGGCCGCAGACGATCCGCGCGAGCGTCGACTTCCCGGCGCCGTTCGCGCCGAGGAGGGCGTGGACCTCACCGGCGCGGACGTCGAGGTCGATGCCAGTGAGAACCGGAGCGCCGTAGCTCTTGTCGAGCCCGCGAATCGCCAGCAGCTGGGCGGTGGCGCCGCTCAGAGCTTCTCCGCGGTCACAAGGTCCACCGGCGTGCGGCGATCTCGCGGCTTGGCCTGACCACGCAGGATCTGGAGCGCGTACTCGATGCCGAACACCGCGAGCTGCGCCGCATGCTGGTCTGCGGTCGCGAGCACGCGGCCGTCCCGCAGCATCTCACGGATGGCAGAGATGTTGTCGAAGCCGACCACCGCTACCTGCCCCGCCTTGCCTCCCTGTCGCACCGCGGCGACGGCGCCGAGCGCCATGTTGTCGTTGCTCGCGAGGATCGCTTTCAGGTCGGGGTGCTCGCGAAGCATCGCCGAGACCACCGCGTTCGCCTTCGTCTGCTCCCACTGTCCACTCTGCACGGCGACGACACGCATCTGCGCGGCGCGCATCGCGTCCTCGAATCCCTGACGCCGCTGCTGCGCATTGAATGCGGTCGGGATCCCCTCCACGATGGCGACCGCATCGCCCGGCCGGAGACGCTTGGCCAGCTCCTCGCCGACCATCTTCGCTCCTTCGCGGTTGTCGGGACCGACGAAGGGGATCTCCGCTCTCGCCGTCGCGAGCGTGGCGTCGTCCAGCTTGTTGTCGATGTTCACCACCACCACGCCCGCCTTCTGCGCCTTGCGCAGCGAGGGCACGAGCGCGCGCGAATCCGCGGGGGCGACGACGATCGCCTCCACGCCGCTCGCCACCATCTGCTCGACGAGCGCGACCTGCTGCGCGAGATCGCTCTCGTCCTTGATGCCGTTGACGATCAGCTCGTAGTCGCCGGAGTGCTCAGCCTGATGCTTCCGCGCGCCGTCGGCCATCGTCACGAAGAACTCGTTCGCGAGCGATTTCATGATCAGTGCTATCCGCGGCCGCTCGCTCGCCGCCCGGGACGGCGGCGCGTTCCCTTGCGGTTGCTCGTCGGCGCGCCGACATCCGCTCGCGAGCGTGGTGGCGGCCATCAGGCTGAAGAGGAACGATCGGGTATGTCGTGCGATGGTCATGGCATCACCAAAGTGCAGATCCCTCGACTCGCTGCGCTCGCTCGGGATGACAGTCCTGCGTGCGGGTCGTCGGGCCCACGCTAGTACCGCGGGCGTGAAGGCTCGTCCGAGTAGAGGATGGCGTAGTCGAGGGCGACGGTTCCTCCCTCGGCTGGGTTCGCGAGCTTGAGCCGAACCTGGTGCTTTCCTTTCGGGAGCTGGTACCGCCAGAAGGCGACGAAGCGGCGGGTGGTCTGGTTGCTCGGGAGCTTCACCGTCTCCACGTGCTTCCCGTCGACGTACACCTCCACCTGCGGCACGTGGTCCTTCTGATCGTCGGCGCGAGTGGTCGCGTTGATGGCGAAGCCGATGCCCTCGAAGTCGAACGAGTACTCGTCCTTCAGATCCGTGCGCAGGGAGCGCTTTTCCACCGGGTGGTGGCCGGCGAAGCTCTGCTCCAGCCTCACGGCGCGCACCGGCTGGATGGGGACCTCGACGTGGGTCTCCGTCACTCGACCGCCGTTGCGACGAACGAGCTCCAGCGCATGCTTGTACGAGAGCGCATACGCGTCGTTCAGCGAGATGGTGGTGTACTTGAAGGCCATTGGTTCAACTGCGGTCAGTCCTTGTTTCCAATACGCCGGGATCCTGGAATAGCCTAGCATCGCCCCAAGAATTCCGGCCGCCGACGACGGGTTGCAGTCCGAGTCCTGCCCGGCGCGCGTCGCGATGCTGACCGTCTTCCCGAAGTCACCCTTTCCATAGAGGAGACCCAGCACGACGTAGGCCGAGTTGAGCTTCGCGTCGATGTTGAACGGATCGAAGACGGCGCGCGGCGTGCCGACGTCGTCAGACCACTTCTTCTGGATCTCGAACCAGGTGTGCTTCCAGTCGTCCGGGTACTGATCGTGCCAGCGGATGACGTCGGCGATGGTCTGATGGAAGGTGCTCTGCGCCGGGATGGCCTTCAGCGCCTCGCGCACGACGTGGCCGACGTCGTTCGAGGTGAAGGCGAGCGAGTACATCGTCGCGACGAACACGCCGCCGTACCATCCGTCGCCGTGGTTCATGATGTGTCCCACCGTATCCGCGAACACCGCGCCCACTCCCGGGAGACCCGGGGTCATCAGGCCGATGAAATCCGCCTCGATCTGGAAGTCGATCGCGTCGGCCTCCGGATTGTTGAGCCAGTGGCCCGAGGCGGGCGGCTTGATCCCGTTCAGGACGTTGTAGCGTGCGATCTGGTTCGCGTGCCAGAGCATGTAGCCCGCGTTGGCCAACGCGTCGGCGAAGTCCTGCGACTTCGCGTCGAGACCCTTCCTCTCCAGCACGTCGACGAAGGTCAGGTCGACGTAGAGATCGTCGTAGAGCCCAGGGCTTTTCTCGTACGTCTCCTTCAGGTAGCCGTCGTACCACCGGATCGGGATGTGATCGTTGATCATCGTCCCGTTGTAGCGGAACTCCGTCGGGCCGCCGAAGGTGACGCCGATCGTCTGCCCTGCCCACCCGCCGCGAATCCTGTCTTGCAGCTCCGCTCGGGAGAGCCGGAGCGTGCGGGTCTGCCCGTCGGCTGCCACGGCCAGCGCGGTCAACGCCGCACCGACGACCACCGTTCGCTTCAGAATGGCTCTCATGCGTCTCGCTCCGCGTGCTTGGCTGAAGGCGATGGCTGCGTGGCGCGTCCGACTTCACTGGATCGGGTCTGACTGCCGCCGAACAGCTCGAGGATCTGCGCACGGTGCGGTGCGGCCGGCTGCGCGCCGTCGCGAGTGACGGAGATGGCCGCCGCGGCGTTGGCGAAGCGCACCGCATCCGCGAGCGGCATCTGCTCGGCGAGGCCGACGGCGAGCGCGCCGTTGAACACGTCGCCCGCACCGGTCGTGTCGCGCGCTTCCACTCGATATCCCGGGATGGTCTCACGGAGCTCGGGTGTCGCGAGGTAGGCACCGGCGGCGCCGAGCGTGATCACGACGGCGCCGACGCCGCGCTCGAGCAGCGCGGTTGCCGCGTCTTCCAGTCCGTGCTCGGCGCCCGCCGGCATTCCCCCGAGCCGAGCCGCCTCGGATTCGTTCGGGGTGAGCACCGACACCAGCGCGAGAAGCTCGTCCGGAAGATCTCTCGCAGGCGCAGGATTCAGGAGCACGCGTGCGCCCGCACGGCTCGCGGCCCGCGCCGCAGCCAGCACGGAGTCGAGCGGTGTCTCCAATTGCGCGAGCAGCACGTCCCCTGGCGACAGGAGTTCCGCGCACGATGCGGCGTGCTCGGGAGCAAGCGAGGCGTTCGCACCGGGCGCGACGGCGATGCTGTTCTCACCCCGTTGGTCGACGAGAATGAGCGCGACCCCGGACGGAGTGCCGGCCATCCTGCGCACTCCACTCACGTCGATTCCCTCGGCGGCGAGCGCCGCGAGCGTCTCGTCACCGAGGGCGTCGCCGCCGAGGCAAGCGATGAGGGCGACGGAACCGCCGGCACGCGCCGCGGCCACCGCCTGGTTCGCTCCCTTCCCTCCACGGGCCGTGAAGAAGGTACCGCCGAGCACCGTCTCGCCGGGGCGCGGAAGGCAGGTGACTCGGACGACCATATCGGTGTTCGCGCTGCCTACCACGACGATGCGTGCAGAGTGGGGTGCGTCGTCGCTCTGGATCACGATGCGGCGGGAGCGTCGCCGAGCCTCGCGGTTGCGAGGAGCGTGCGTCGGGCGTTGCCAGGGCGAAGCAGGCGCGCGTGTGAGGTCACGGAGCTCGGAGAACCAGTTGGCGACGGTAGAGAACGTCCGGTCGGCCAGTATACGAACGAGAGAGATGGCGCGCTACGGACTGCCAGATCCGGTAGCTCGCGGACAGCGCACAGTCGCATGCGATCGGGGGCCGGCATTCTATGATGCCGGCCCCCGATCGCATCCATCTGATGAGTACCGCTCGGATCAGCCTCGCCGCGCAGACGTCCCGCAACTGTGCTCTGCGATCACCGCGCGAGTGAGCCCTGCACGTCCTTGGCCATCTTGAGGTGCGCCTCGAATGCCGGCCGCGTCGTCACGAGCATGTTCTTGAGCTCCGCGTTCTGTGCGTTCGGGATCAAGGTATTGTCGAGCGCGTCGAGTACGGTCTGGTGGTACGTCACTTCGTTGTCGATGTAGGCCTTGTCGAAGTCGGCGCCGCTCTTCCCCTGGAGGGAGCTTCGGGTCTGCTCACCGCCCGCCGTCAGCGATCGGCTCGTCTCGTTCGGCTCCGGAGTCACCCCGAGCTTCGTGACCAGTGCGGTCGCGGCCTTGTTCACGCCCGCATGATCGGTGGCCATCTGCCGGGCGAACGTCTTCACCCTCGCATTCGTCGCTTTGGATTCGGCGAGCTTTCCGGCGTCGATGTCTACCTGGTTCGCTGCGACGACGATCGCCGCGATCTGGGCATCGCTGACGGCTGGCGCCGCGGCAGGCACCGTGGCGGTTGCCGGAGTAGTCGACGCTGCGGCAGTGTCCCCGGTGTTGGCCGGCTCGGACTTTGGACTGCAGGCCGCGACGACGATGGCGGTCGTGCCGAGCAGCAGGAGTGAGGTGCGCATGGTGATTCTCTCATGGTTGAAGAGTGAGCTGCGAGTGGTACGATTTGCGAGAGTGATCCCCGTCGGCTCAGCGCACGACGAGAGTCCCTCGCATGGTAGGGTGGAGCGTGCACTCGTACGCGAACGTTCCCGGCGTCCGGGCCACGTACCGCCAGTCCTGACCGGCTTCGAGGGTGCCCGAATCGAAGCCGCCGATGCGCGATGTCGCCGTGTGCGGCACGACGTCCTGGTTGATCCAGTGCACCGTGTCACCCGCCTGCACCGTATCCGTCGCGGGCGAGAAGGCGAACGAGCGGATGACGACCTCTCGCGTCGTCGGGCGCGGCGAGCATCCGAGTACGATGGCAATTGCCGCAACCAGCGCGGCCAGCGGCGTGGTGAGACGTCGCCCCGGGATGCGACGGCGGTCAGCCATGGCTCGCCGAGGCGTAGGCCAGGCGCAGGAACTCGTCGCGCGTCTTGCCGTCGTCGCGGAACACCCCGCGGAGCCCCGAGGTGATCGTGCGCGAGTTCTGCTTCTCCACCGCGCGCATCATCATGCACATGTGGAACGCCTCGATCACCACACCGACGCCGCGCGGCGCGAGCACCGCCTCGATCGCCGTGGCGACCTGCTCGGTGAGCCGCTCCTGGACCTGTAGCCGGCGGGCGAACATGTCCACGACG
>DATFOL010000239.1:0-9620 GCA_035265545.1 Gemmatimonadaceae bacterium
CTCGAGGTACACGCTGGTGAATGTGACGCTCCGCGCCACGTAGGCGCTGTCGCGCTCGACCGCCGTCAGCGTCCCGTCGAGCGTGGCGCGTGCGTAGTCCTCGTAGCGCTTGAAGCGACCCTTCATGCCGATCATCTGATCGACCATCAGATCGCGCGACGCCACGGGATAGCTCTTGCCGTCGATGTACGACGACAGCACCGGATCGAGGCTCCCGTTCCGGTCGAAGTCCGCCGCGTGCACGCGCACCGGCT
Source organism: Gemmatimonadaceae bacterium (assembly GCA_035265545.1). Classification (GTDB taxonomy): domain Bacteria; phylum Gemmatimonadota; class Gemmatimonadetes; order Gemmatimonadales; family Gemmatimonadaceae; genus AG11. The sequence continues at coordinate 255 of DATFOL010000239.1, forward strand.
CTCGCTCGGTGGCGCGGTAGCGCGTGTTCAGTCCGAGGTTGCCCGCCACGTAGTCGAGGTCTCCGTCATGGTCGAAGTCGCCCGCCACGAGGCTGTTCCACCACCCCTGCGTCGCGCCGAGCCCCGTGGACGCGGTCGCGTCGGCGAACCGACCGCCGACGTTCCGGAAGAAGGTGAGCGGCATCCACTCGCCCGCGACGAGCAGGTCGACGCGTCCGTCCTGATCGAAGTCGGTGAACAGCGCGGCGCTCACGAGCCCGACGCTCGCCAGCGCGGGCGCGACGCTCTTCGTCACGTCGGTGAACCTCGGAGCACCGCCGACCGGGGTGTCGTTGCGCAGCAGGTAGCTGCGCGCCGGCAGTGGATACCTGCCGGGAACGACGCGCCCGCCGATGAACAGATCGAGGTCGCCGTCCGCGTCGAAGTCGGCGGCCACGACGCTGGATGCGCTCGTCGATGCTCCAGCGAGCGCGCCCTCGACTGGAGTGAAGGCGCCGCGCCCATCGTTCACGTACAGCTGCGCGAGATAGGTGAGCGAGTCGTTGGAGATGAACCCCCCGCCGCTCGACACGACGAGGTCGAGATCGCCGTCGCCGTCGGCGTCGAACAACAGGGCACCCATGTCCTGGCGCTGCTCTGCGCCGGGGATCCCGCGCCGCTCGAAGCGGCCAGCGGCGGTCTGCAGCCAGATGGCCTTCGGCTGTCCGCGATCGGCACCGAGGTAGACGTCGTCGCGGCCGTCGCCGTTCACGTCGCCGACGGCGATGCCCGGGCCACCCTCCGAGAGCTTGTGCGGAAGGAGCGGCGTGACCTTGAAGTCGGGGAGCTCGCGCGCGACGTGGAGGTATGGGAGCGCCGCTCCGCCCGTCGGAGGACGGTACAGTCTCGTGTCGGGCGCCGGTGCGGACTCGGCGCAGGGCGACGCGTTGCGGCGGTCGAGCTTCAGGAGCCGGTTCGCGTCGAGCCGACCGAACCGCTGGCATGCGCCATCGGGCCAGCGGACTTCGGCCGAGTCGACGACCTTCGCGGCCCCGAGCCCGAAATGCAGCACCGGATCGACGCTGGAGACGTAGCCGCGGACCGGGCTCTGCTCGACGTACTGCCGAACGCCGCCTGCGTGGATCGTGACCTGGGCGCCGACCCCCGCGCGATTGCCCGCGGGCCCGGCCAGTGCGACGCGAAGCCAGTTGCGGTCGGTGAGCCGCTCCGAGTGATTCACGAACACCGACGCGGGCGAGTCGATGTTGTTCACGACGAGGTCGAGATCGCCGTCGCCGTCGAGGTCCGCGTATGCCGCACCGTTCGCATACGAGTCGACGGCATCGAGCCCCCACTCCTTCGTGTGGTCGCGAAAGGTGAGGTCACCCGCGTTGCGGAACACGTAGTTGGGGACCTTCACCTCGGGGAGGTTGCGCAGCCCTTCGAGCAGCCGCGCGCGGCGATCGCGCTCGGCGCCGAACTGGCTCGCCGTCTGGAGGTACGCGACGTAGTCGAGGTTCGTCACGTCCTGCCGGTAGCCGTTGGAGACGAAGAGGTCCTTCCGGCCGTCGTTGTCCAGATCGGCGAGCAGCGGTGCCCAGCTCCAGTCGCTCGCATCCACCCCCGCGAGCTGTCCGATCTCGCTGAACGTCGGCGTACCCGCTGGACTCGGTCCGTTGTTGAGCTGGAGCGTGTTGCGGACGTATTCGGGCTCGTAGCCGAGCTGGAGCCCCTGGTGGAACCGGTCGTAGTTGCCACCGGGGTACATCAGCTTCCGCCGGAAGTTGTCCGGGGGCAGCATGTCGACGACGACGATGTCGACGAGGGCGTCGTTGTTGTAGTCGGCGACGTCGACGCCCATCGCGTTGAAGCTCTGATGCTTGAGGTAGCGCGCCGCCTGGTTGGTGAAGGTGCCGTCGCGATTGTTGATCCATACCAGGTCATTGGTGAGGAAGTCGTTGGCGACGTAAACGTCGGGCCAGCCGTCGCGATCGATGTCGCTGATGACGACGCCGAGCCCGTAGCCCTCCTGCAGGATCCCCGCTTGCCGCGAGACGTCGGTGAAGGTGCCGTTCCCCTCGTTGCGGTACAGCCGGTCGGTGCTCGCCGCCTCGCCGTTCATCTTGCGCGGGCGCGTGATGTTTCGGTTGTAGGCCTCGAGCGCGTTCTTGAGGATGTAGAGGTCGAGGTCGCCGTCGCGATCGTAGTCGAAGAAGGCGGCGTGGGTGTTGTAGCCGACGTCGGCGATGCCGTAGGCGCTCGCCCGCTCGACGAAGCGCGGCACGCCGTCCCGGTCGGGCCCCTGATTGACGAAGAGCAGGTTGCCGCGGTTGGCCGAGTCGGGGCCGGCGACGGAGAGATAGAGGTCGGGCCGGCCGTCGTCGTTGATGTCGACGACGGTGACGCCGGTGATCCACTTCGTCGTCTCGACGCCGGCGGCACGGGTGACGTCGTCGAACTCGAGCTCGCCGCGGTTCAGGTAGAGCCGACTCGAGACCATGTTGCCGCCGAAGTACAAGTCGGCGCGCCCGTCGCCGTCGAAGTCGGCGACGCCGACCCCCGAGCCGTTGTACAGGTAGTCGAAGTCGAGGACGTTGTAGACCGAGTCGTCCTCGGTGATGGTATTGGCGAACCGGATGCCGGAGGCACTCGGGGCGCGCAGCTCGAACAGCGCCGACGAACGCGAGTCGCAGGCGGCGCAGAGAAGGGCGAGGAGAAAGACCTGGGTGAAACGAACTGTCACGGCGGAGGCTCCGAGTGCACGACGCGCCTGGCCGGCTCGAATGGCGGAGAGCCGGCCAGGCGCGTTCCTACCCCCGAAATCTAGTGTTGTCGCGTGGTGATGACGATCACCCCGTTCGCGCCGCGCATGCCGTAGAACGCCGTCGATGCGGCGTCCTTGAGCACGTCGATCCGCACCACGTCCTGCGGGTTGAGCGAGGTGAGCGCGCTGCCGGGGCGGAACTCGGTGGTCGGAGTGCCATCGATCACGACGAGCGGGTCGTTGTGGCCGGCGGGCGAGCTCACGCCGCGAATCTGGAGGCGAAAGGAGCCGTCCTGGCCGTGGATGACTCGTACGCCCGACGCACGCCCCTCGATGAGCTGCTCGATGCGCGAGTAGCTCTGGCTGGTTCGATCGTGATCGACGTGGCTGTCCGAATCCGTCCGGGTACGTGACGGGGATGCCTCGTCCGCATCGGGCCATGCGGCTAGCTGCGGACTGGTGCGTCCGGCGCTGCACGCCGACGAAGCGACGATCGCGAGGACGACACAGGCGTGCGCCGGGGTCGTGCGGCTCCGGTGACCTCGCATCGCTTGCTCCTTGGGGGGCGTGTATGGTGGACCCTGCGCCGGGCGATCGGGGTCACGCGCGCCCGACCGCGGATCGATGCGACTTTCTGCGCCTGGCGAACGGCACATCGCTCGCTCCCTGCCGCCCGTTCCGACTGTTCGGTCCCTAGGCTCGCGGGCGCGCCGGCACGCCGACCACCGTCGTGCCGGCGGCAACGCTTCGCGTGACGCACGCCGCCGCACCGATCACGGCGTCCTCACCGATGACGATCGGTGCGTTCGCCTCGCCGTTGATGATGCAGGCGTTGGTGCCGATGAAGGCCCGGTCTCCGACGCGAACACGACCGGCGATGTTCACCCCTGGAGACAGCGTGACGAAGTCGCCCAAGACGACATCATGGCTGATCGTGCACGCGAGGTTGATGTGTACCTGTCGCCCGATCTGAATGTTGGTGGTCAAGATGCTTCCGGCACAGATCACGACACCCTCGCCCATCTCGATCCACCGGGAGCGCTCGGATCGTGGATGGATCAGTGAGGCGAAGGTGAAGCCGGCGGCCGACGCGCGTGCGGCGGCGGCGGCTCGATCCTTCGGCGATCCGATCGCGACCGTCATTCGGGCCGACGGGAATCGCCGCCGCGCTTCCTCGAGACCGCAGACGAGAATGCCATTGACACTGCTACCGTGCTGCGCGGGATCGTCGTCGACCATTGCCACGACGACGCCCGCCTCGGGACACGCCTCTGCCAGCCAGCACACCTCACGCGCGTGGCCACCCGCGCCATACACCACCAGTTGCGGCGCCTTCGCATCGAGCAGTCCGTAGCTCAATCCTGATTCTCCCTTGATTCATGGCCCTGTGCTGCGCCCGAGCGCTCTGACGCGCCGGAGGAACGACCCGACGATCCCTCAGTAGGCCGCGGCAGGCAGAGCGCCTGCAGCATTACGCGCTACCGGGATGACGGGTGGCGGCCACGGGAACGCATCCAATAGTATGTGCTGTCGCACATCGTGCCACTGCACGCGCCGTCTCACCTCAACCGCTCTCGAATGCGCGTCGCCGGCGTCCTCTCGATGCTGCTCGTGGTCTCCTCGCTCGGGGCGCAGGAGGTGCCGAGGGCGATCTACACCGATCCGCCGCACGACGCGAAGCATCCGGCACGGCTGGAGGTGCTGCACGTGCCGTCCGGTGGAGTCGCGATCAACGGTGTGGCGTACGTCGCGGCTGGGGCGGGGATGCATCCGACGTTCGTGTTCCTGCACGGACTGCCGGGCAACGAGAAGAACCTCGATCTCGCTCAGGCGGTGCGCCGCGACGGCTGGAATGCCGTCACGGTGAACTATCGTGGCTCGTGGGGGAGCCCAGGGAGCTTCCGGTTCGCGCAGAACCTCGAGGACGCGCGCGCCGTGCTGGCCTACCTGCGGGACTCGGCGAACGCTCGCGCGCTCGGGGTGGACACGAGTCGGATCGTGCTCGCGGGACACAGCATGGGCGGCTGGGTCGCGGCGGTGACCGCGGCGGACGATGCGCGCCTGCTGGGCGTAGTGCTGATCTCGGCGGCGGACCTGGGAGTCGTGCGCACGTTGCCTCGCGCCGACGTGGTGGCGCGCATGAAGGAGAGCATGGAGTCGCTGGCCGGGGGCACGGCGGAGTCGTTCGCCGACGATCTGATCGCGCTGCCGGCGGACCTGAGCTTCGCGTCGGCAGCGCGAGGGCTCACGCGCACGCCGCTGCTCGTCCTCACCTCGGACGATGGGCTCGCGCCACACTCCGACTCGCTCGTCGCCGCGATACGCCGGCAGGGGAGCACCGCCGTGAAGACGATGCACGCCGTCACCGACCATTCCTGGTCCGACCGGCGCATCGCGCTCGAGAGCGCCGTGCTGCGCTGGCTCCAGCGGCTGCCCCGGCGTGAGGGCACCCGGTGAGCGACGCCGGAGCGCGGTGGGTCACGATCGAGCCACCGCGCGGCGCATTGCAGCTGGGTGTGCGCGAGCTGTGGGAGCACCGCGAGCTGCTCTACTTCCTCACCTGGCGTGACATCAAGGTGCGGTACAAGCAGACCGCGCTCGGCGTCGCGTGGGCGGTGCTCCAGCCCCTGGCCACGATGGCGGTGTTCAGCCTGTTCTTCGGCCGGCTCGCGCGCATGCCCTCGGAAGGCGTGCCGTATCCGCTGTTCGCCTTCACGGCGCTCGTGCCCTGGACGTTCTTCGCCAATGGGCTGACGCAGGCGGCGAACAGCGTGGTGCTCAATCAGAACCTCGTCACGAAGATCTACTTTCCGCGGCTCGCGATCCCGATCGCGACGGTGCTGGCCGGCGCGGTGGACTTCGCGGTGGCATTCCTGATGGTCGTCGTGCTCATGCTCTACTACGGCGTGCCGGTCTCGCCTCGCATGCTGTGGATCATTCCGTACTCCCTCCTCGCACTCGCGACGGCGCTCGGCGTGGGGTTCTGGCTCGCCGCGCTCAACGTGCAGTATCGAGACGTTCGATACACGGTGCCGTTCCTCGTCCAGCTCTGGCTGTTCGCCACGCCCATCGCGTATCCCAGCACGCTCCTGTCGGAATCGTGGCGTACCGTCTACGGGATCAACCCGATGGTCGGCGTCGTCGAGGGGTTCCGGTGGGCGCTGCTGGGCACGGGCTCGAGGCCGGGCGCGATGGTGGGCGTGTCGGCGGTCGTCGCCCTGCTGCTGATGGTGAGCGGGGCCGTCTACTTCAGGCGGATGGAGCAGACATTCGCCGACGTGGTCTGACGATGATGGCCGCCGAATGAGCGAGATCGCGATCCGCGCGGTCGGGTTGGGGAAACGGTACGAGGTCGGGCGGGCGGTCGATCCGCATCGCACGCTGCGCGAGGCACTGATGGAGAGTGTCGGCGGGATGATCGACGCGATCCGGCCGCGTGGTCGGCGCGACGAGACACCGCCGTTCTGGGCGCTTCGCGACGTGTCGTTCGAGATCGCGCGCGGACAGGCTGTCGCGCTGATCGGGGGCAACGGGGCGGGGAAGAGCACGCTCCTCAAGCTGCTGTCGCGCGTGACGACGCCCACGACCGGCCGCGGCGAGATCCACGGTCGGGTCGGGTCGCTGCTCGAAGTGGGCACGGGGTTTCATCCCGATCTCACGGGGCGCGAGAACGTCTTCCTCAACGGCGCGATCCTCGGCATGCGCCGCTCGGAGATCGCGGCGAAGTTCGACGAGATCGTCGCTTTCGCGGAGGTGGAGAAGTTCATCGACACCCCGGTGAAGCGCTATTCCAGCGGGATGTACCTCCGACTCGCCTTCGCCGTAGCGGCCCACCTCGAGCCCGAAGTCCTGCTCGTCGACGAGGTACTCGCGGTAGGAGACGCAGCGTTCCAGCGGAAGTGTCTCGGCAAGATGGGAGACGTCGCGTCGTCCGGGCGCACCGTGCTGTTCGTGAGCCACAACATGGCGGCGGTCCAGAGCCTCTGCGATCGCGCGCTCTGGCTCCGCGGCGGGCAGGTGGTGGAGGACGGCAAGACCAACGCGGTCGTGTCGCGCTACCTGAGCGAAGCACACTCCAACCGCACGACGCGCGACTGGGACGATCCCGCGAGCGCGCCGGGCAACGACCGGGTGCGGATGCGTCGTGCGGCGGTGGCGTGGTCGAACGAGGGTGCCGAAGCGGCGGAGACGGACGAGATCACCACGCACACGCCGCTGCGCCTCGAGTTCGAGTACTGGAACCTGCGCGAGGGGGCGCGACTCAACCTGAGCCTCCACGTGTACGACCAGCAGGGGGTGATGGCCTTCAACACGTTCCCGCCGGTCGGATCGACGTGGCGCGGGCGGGAGTTTCCGGTGGGACGCTTCCGCGACGTCTGTCACATTCCGGGAGACCTGCTGAACGACGGCCGGTATCGGGTCGAGCTGCTCGTCGTGCAGGACGAGAGCATCGTGCTCTATCGGGACGACGACATCCTCTCGTTCGAGGTGCGTGATTCGCTCGACATGCGGGGAAGCTGGTACGGCCGCTGGCCGGGGGTCGTGCGGCCGCTCCTCGCCTGGGAGACGGAGCTCGTGGAGCCTGGCCAGCCCGGTCCGCGCTGAGGACGATGCGCGTCAGCGTCTGCCTCCTGACCTACAACCACGAGCGGTACGTCGCGCAGGCGATCGAGAGCGTGCTCGCGCAGCAAGGCGCAGAGTTCGAGCTCGTTATCTCCGAGGACCATTCCACGGACGGCACGCGCGCGATCGTGGACGACTACGCGGCGCGTCATCCGGATCGCATCCGAGTCCTGCCCTCGCCGGCGAACGTCGGGATGACGCGGGCCTTCGCGCGCGGGATCGAGGCGGCGCGCGGCACGTACATCGCCCTCCTGGACGGCGACGACTACTGGACGTCGCCGCACAAGCTGCGCATCCAGGCGGAATATCTGGACGCCCATCCCGAGTGCGCGATCTGCTTTCACAACGTCAGGGTGGTCTACGAGGACGGCAACGTGCCGCCGCATCCGTTCCATACCGACACGCCGGGGCAATATTTCTCGCGTCCGATCCCGAAGCCTGTCTCGACGCTCGCCGACGTGGCGCCGGGCAACTTCATGCAGACCTGCTCGGTGATGTTCCGGCGCGGGCTCTTCGGCGAGCTCCCGAATTGGTTCACCGATCTGGTGGTGGCGGACTGGCCGCTGCACGTGCTGAACGCCGAGCATGGCGACATCGGCTACATCGACGCGGACATGGCGGTCTATCGCGTGCACGGTGGCGGGGTGTGGACCGGATCGCTCGCGCGCTACCGCAAGCGCGACTCGGTAGAGGGGCTCGTGCGCCTCTACCGATTGCTCGACCGCCATCTGGGCGGACGGTTCGCTCCGGAGTTCGAGCGCCGCACGCGCTCGCTCTATCTCGACGCGGCGCGCTCCACCTACGCCGACGCGCGTCGCCGAGACGCGCTTCACTGGGCGCGGGCCTATCTGGCCTGTCTCCCGTGGCGCGAGCGGTTGTGGCCGCGCGACCTGCTCCGGGCGTTGGTCAGGGCGCATCGGGCGCGCTGACTCACGATGCCACCCCGGGGCTTGCTCTCGTCTGCGGGCTCGGCCTGATTGCTGGGGTGCCAGAGCGAATCGAGCAGACCATGGAGCGAGGGGCGACGCGGCTCGCCGTCCTGGGCGGAACGCCGGCGTTCGTCGAACGGCTGCACGTCGGCCGACCGAACATCGGAGACCGGGCGCGTCTGCGCGAGCGGTTCGACGACTTGCTCGACCGGCGGTGGCTCACCAACGACGGCCCGTTCGTCCAGGAGCTCGAGCACCGGCTCGAGCAGATGCTCGGCGTCCGACACGTCGTCGCCATGTGCAACGCCACAGTGGCGCTCGAGATCGCCATCCGCGCGCTCGGCATGTCCGGCGAGGTGATCGTCCCATCGTTCACCTTCATCGCCACCGCCCACGCCCTGCAGTGGCAGCAGATCACGCCCGTGTTCTGCGACGTCGATCCGGCGACCCACAACATCGACCCCGCGCGCGTGGACGCGCTCATCACGCCGCGCACCACGGGCATCATCGGGGTGCACGTGTGGGGGCGGCCCGCGGACGTGGCGGCGCTGGGGGAGATCGCCTCGCGGCGCGGTCTGCGCCTGCTGTACGACGCGGCCCACGCGTTCGCGTGTGCGACGGAAGGACGCATGATCGGAAGCTTCGGCGACGCGGAGGTGTTCAGCTTCCACGCAACGAAGTTCCTCAACTCGGGGGAGGGGGGCGCCGTCGCGACGAACGACGACGCGTTGGCCGAACGAATGCGCCTGATGCGCAACTTCGGCTTCGCAGGCTACGACCAGGTCGTGTACGTCGGGACGAACGGCAAGATGGGCGAGCTGTCCGCCGCGATGGGACTCACGTCGCTCGACGCGATCGACGAGTTCGTCGCCGTGAACCGCGTGAACCACTCGGCGTACGCCGCCGCGCTCGCGGGCATTCCTGGCATCACCCTCGTGCCGTACGATGACGCCGACCGGACCAACTACCAGTACGTCGTGCTCGAGGTACAAGAGGCGGAGGCGGGCCTGACGCGCGACGAGCTGCAGCGCGTGCTATGGGCGGAGAACGTGATGGCGCGGCGATACTTCT
>DATFOL010000240.1:0-10412 GCA_035265545.1 Gemmatimonadaceae bacterium
TTCGGCGACGTCGGGATCGAGGTTGTTCATCAGCATCCGCAGCGCGGCCTCCTGCTGCCATCCCTTGCAGGAGATCTCGGCGCCCCGAGGCGCCCGGACCGGCCGAGGACCGGCGAAGGTCGCGCTCACGAGGGCTGACTCGTCACCGAGGTGAAGTGACCTTCCGCGATCGCAGCAGCGATGCGGGCGATGTCGCCGGAAAGGGCACGATCGGTCGTAAGAGGCGCGACGAGCTCCCGGACGAGCGCGAGGCCGCGCGCCGCGCCGCGGCCGGCGCGAAGCGGCGCCCGATACTCGAGGCCCTGCGCCGCACACATCAACTCGATGGCGAGCACCGCGCGCACGTTGTCCACGACGCGCCGCAGCTTCCAGGCGGCGCCCATCGCCATCGGCACCACATCCTCCTTGTTGCCATCGGTCGGGATGGTGTCGACGCTGGCGGGATGCGAGAGCACCTTGCACTCGCTCGCGAGCGACGCAGCGCTCACCTGGACCATCATGAAGCCCGAGCTCACTCCTGCGTCGCGCGTCAGGAAGGGAGGCAAGCCCTGGTTGAGGTCGGGATGCACCAACCGGTCGATGCGCCGCTCCGCAATGGTCGCCAGATTGGTGAGCGCGATCGCGAGCACGTCGAGCGCCATCGCGACTGACTGACCGTGAAAGTTGCCACCGCTGAGCAGCTCGCCGCTGTCCGGGAAGACGAGTGGATTGTCGGTCGCCGCGTTGAGCTCGCGTCCGACGACGCCGGCGCAGAAGTCGATCGCATCGAGCACGGGTCCGTGCACCTGGGGCATGCAGCGCAGCGCATACGGGTCCTGCACGCGCGGGTCGCCCTCTCGATGCGACTCGCGGATCTCGCTCGCGTGTAGAAGCGAGCGTAGCAACGCCGCGCTCGCCGCCTGACCGAGTTGCCCGCGTGCATCGTGGATGCGTGCGTCGAACGCCACGGGAGTGCCGAGCAGCGCATCGAGCGACATCGCGCCGGCGAGATGCGCCACCTGCCACAGCCGGTGCGCATCGACGACGCCGAGGGCCGCGATCGCGGTGTGCGCCTGGGTGCCGTTGATCAGCGTGATTCCTTCCTTCGGACCGAGGGACACCGGCGCGATTCCCGCACGCGCGAGCAGATCCGCCGCCTCACCCGATTCTGCGCCGCGGGTGAGCGTTCCCTCGCCGATCAGGGACAGGGCGAGATGCGCGAGCGGAGCGAGGTCGCCGCTCGCGCCCACACTGCCCTGCTCCGGGATCGGCGGGTAGAGCCCTGCGTTCAACATCGCCACGAGCGTGTCCGCCAGCACCGCGCGCGCGCCGGAATATCCCTTGGCGATCACGTTCGCGCGGAGCAGCATCATCGCGCGCGCCTCACGCTCGGGCAGCAGTGCGCCCACGCCCGCGGCGTGGCTGCGCACGAGGTTCACCTGAAGCTCGCCGAGCCGCTCGAGAGGGATGGCGATCTCCGAGAGCTTGCCGAAGCCCGTCGTCACGCCGTAGGCGACCGCGCCCGAGTCGACCAGCGCGCGTACGACCGCGTGCGCCTGTCCCATCCGCGTTCGCGCCGAGGGCGCGAGCTCCACCGTCGCGCGCTCGACCGCCACCGCGACGACGTCGTCGAGCGTGAGCGAGTGCCCGTCGAGGACTACGGCCGTCGTCATGCGGTCAATGTCGACCGCGCGGGGAGACAATTCAAGGGCAGCACGGCGTGCCGCTGCTCAGCGCAGTTGCAACCCCTCGTTGCGGTAGGTGGCCTTGTGGTAGTCGAACTTGAGATCGGGCTCCGCCTTGAGCGAGATGAGGAAGTTGAAGGCGAAGCTGCCGTTCGGAGACTGGGTGAACGCGAAGATGGCGCGCCAGTCGTGCAGGTCCCGTTGCAGCGAGACGATCTGACTGGCGAAGCTGCTGCGCTCGAAGTCGTAGTTCGTCTGCCACGCCGCGGACCATTTCTCGGTCACCTTGAAGCTGAGGCTACTACCGAGCGAGGTGGTGGGCGGCGTGAGGTAGTACGGCGACCCCGCCAGACCGGAGGTGATCGGCACCTCGGGAGACGGATTCAGGTTCGCTCTCGCGACGCAATCGTCGTATGCGAGCCGCAGGGCCGGCGTGTTGAACTGCTGGCAGCGCGCGGCCGGATCGAACTGCACGACGTTGGACGGGTTGCCGCCCGGCGGCCGCTGACGCGACGAGGTGAAGTTGAACGTCGCCTGCCATCCCTCACTGATGCCCGGCAGGTACGCAGCGGTGCGCGATGCACGACCCGCAACCGGCTGCGACGCGATCTCCCGGGCATACTTGTCGTCGGGCGCCGGACGGATGCGATCGGTGCCCGGGGTCGACGGTGGGACGGCCCCGCCGAAGATGCGCGAGAACACGGCGAACGGATTCTGCTGGTCGCTGAACGAGACCGCCGCGGTGACACGCTCGCGGTACGGCTTGAACCGCGCGGTATCGCTCTGCGTCGAACCCTCGAACAACGAGTAGTCGACGCCGAGGTCCACGCCTGGCAGCAGGTCCGATCGCGCCGTGTAGCCGAAGTTCTGGGTGGTCAGCCCCCGAATGCGCGAGCCGGTCGCCCGCGCGCGCTCGAAATCGTAGTTGATCCCGGTGAAGTTGAGCGACAGCAGCTTGATCTTCTCGCCGGCGTCCGGATTCGTGTCGTTCTGCGAGCGAAGCTTCGCCTCGATGTTCGTCGACAGCCCGAAGCTCAGCGAGTTCTGCGCGAGCGATGGCAGATATCCGGTCGACGAGCCCGTGCTGCTCTTCCGCGTGCGGCCGAGGGCCGTGAGGTACTCGTCGCTCACCTCGGCGGCCGGCGCGTAGGCATAGCCGAACGTGGGCGAGATGGAGTGGCGAATGCGGGCGAACGGTCCGAAGCCCTTGCCGCCTCGATCGAACAGGCCGAACAGCGTCGGCGCCGCCGAGAGCCCGTAGGTGAGGCGCTTCGACTGGTGCACCCACTCGCCGCCCGTGCGCTCGTTCCGGATCCAGAACGCGCCACCGTCCACGTTGGACAGCGAGACCGACGGCGTGAGGTTGAACTTGTTGCGGCCGAGCGACGGGAGCGCGAACGAGGGCGTCCAGTCGACCTCCGTCCTGTAGGTCTGGGCGTAGATGCGCTCCTGCTCCACCCCGGACGCCGGGTCCGCGACGATCGCGCGCTCGGGAAAATCGTTGCGCGCGGACGCGATGGTGAAGCGATTGCCCAGGCTGTAGCCGAAGATCGTGAGCGGAGTGTCGAACGACAGGTTGCTCGTGTAGGCGCTGCGCTTGAGGGTGTCGCCGAAGATCGTGTCGACGCCGGCCGGCGTGGTGCCGCGCGTGACCAGCAATCCCAGCGCGGACGGCTGGTCGATGTTCAGCGTCTGGGTGGCCGAGTAGCTGAAGTTGGGCGTCCAGGTCAGCCAGCTCCCCAGGCTGATCGGGCTCGTGGTGATGCTCAGCGTCGGGAAGCCGCGGTCCACCTGGCTGCGCCCCGGGTACTGCCGGTTGGTGCCGCCGATGCTGAACTGCGCCGGACCGAGCTTGTGCTGATAGTTTGCCGACGAGCTGATCGTCGCGAGCGCGGAGTACGGGTTCGAGGTCGTCTCGCGCTGCAGGATGGTGCTCGTCACGTAGTTCAGGTTCGCCGACAGCGTGCTGTTCTTGGTGAAGCTCTGCTGGTGCCCCAACGATACCGCGGTGTTGCGCGATTGCCCCTGGTGGGTGCGGCTGTACGCCAGATTGCCGGCGATGAATCGATCGAGCCACCGATAGCGAACCTCGCCATTGTAGCGGAAGTAGCCCGGGTCCCCGAGCTCGGTCTGTCCCGCCGAGCTGCGCCAGTCGAGGAACGCCTGCGCGTCGACGTAGTCGGAGATGGCGACGTAGTAGCCGAGACCTTCGACGTTGCGTCGGTAGTTCGGGCTGTTCCGCACGATGTCGCTCACGCCGAAGCTCGGCGGGAGTATCCCGCTATGGCGCCCACCGCGCACGTCCTGGAAGACGAACGGAAGCCACATCACCGGCACGTCGCCGATGTAGAGTACGGCTGGACGCGCGACGACGAAGTTGCCGGTGCGCTTGATCTCCTTCGCCTTGAAGTAGTAGTCGGGAACGGAATCGTCGCAGGCGGTGACGATGCCGTTGGCGAAATAGTAGTTGATGTCGTTCGCGCTGCGCACCGAGTCGCCAAGTGCGACCGCCGCGTATCGCTCTCCCGAGATGAATACGGTCTGGCCTTCCTGCTCGACGGCCGTGCGAACCTCCGTGCCGGCGATGCGCCGCGCCGACAGGTCGTAGCTCGCCGCGCCCGCGGTGACGATGGGCGCGGCCTGCCCCGGCACGACGAACACGTTGCGCTTGCCGATTGCCTGCACGCCCTGGGTCTGCCCGCTGTAGACGATCGTGTCAGATTTCACGATCTGCGAGTCGCGCTGGACGATGGCGCGTCGGGACAGCGCGGCGCCGCGCGTCGCCGCCTGAAAGGTGATGATCTCGGCCTGATACCGCGTGAGGCTGAATCCCGGCAGCTGCATCAGCCGCTGCATGACGCTGTCCGCCGGCAGGAAGCTGGCGACGCCGGTGGTGTCCGCCGCGACGGTGTCCGCGCGGCTGCGCAGCGTGTCGCCCGGCGTGCGCGTGCGTACGGTGTCGAAGGTGCCCGCCGCGACCGGCGGCCGACGCGTGGGTTGCCGCGGCACGAACTGAGCCCCTACCTGACTCGCCCCGGTGAGCAGCAGGGCGAGCAGTGCCAGGATGACGTGACGGGTCACGCGGGCACTCCGTCGTCGTGCAGCGCGGCCGCGTTCGCGCGCTCGCGCTTGCGGAAGACCAGCCAGGAGATACCGATACTGAGCTCGTAGAGGAGGTAGATCGGCAGCGTCATCGCGACCGAAGCCGTGATGGCATCGCCAGGGCTGATGAAGGCTCCCACGAGGAACGCGCCGACGAACGCGTGTCGACGAAACCGCTTGAGCATCGTCGGCGTGACGAAGCCGAGCGCCGACAGCGCCAGGATGAGGATCGGCAGCTCGAAGACTGCGCCCATCGCCAACACGAGGCTCGTCACGAACCCGAAGTACTCCGTGGCCGAGATCATCTGATCGAATGCTTCATCCCCGATCGACGTGAGAAAGCGCAGAGTCATCGGTATCACGAAATACCACGCGAGCGCGGCCCCGCAGATGAACAGGAAGACCGCGCCGATGATGACGGGGAGCACCACCTTCTTCTCGTGCCGGTGCAGCGCAGGCGCGAGAAAGAGCCACACCTGATAGATCACCACCGGCAACGCGAGCACGACGCCGATGATGATCGCCGTCTGCATCATGATGGAGAAGCCGCCGCCAGGATGGGTGTTCATGAGGCGCCGGCCGTGCAGATACGGCGTGATCGGCTCCTGCAGCCAGAACAGGAGGTTGAACTTGATGACGAGCACGAAACCGATCGCCACGCATACGACGATGGCCGCGAGCGACCAGATGATCCGCCAGCGCAGCTCCTCGAGGTGATCGAGGAAGGGCATCTCGGCCGTGCTTCCCATCGTCTATTCCTCGCTACCTGCCGAGAGTGCGCAGCTGTTCACGCGCGAGCGTGGCCTCGTCCGACCGAGGGTACTCGCGGACGACCCGCTCGAGCGCCGCGCGCGCCGCCCCGTTCTGGCCGGCGGACCTGAGCACGAGCGCTCGCTTGTAGAGTGCGGTCGCCGCCTTCGGCGATCGCGGATACCGCTGCACGACCAACCCGTATACCGAATCGGCTGCCACCTGGTTCCGTTCGGCTGCATACGTCTCGGCGATGTACACCATCGCTTCGGGCGCGTCCTCGTACGTCGGGTAGGTCCGAAGCAACTCCTCGAAGCCGCTTCGCGCAACGCTGACGCTGCCGCGGCGAAGCTGGTCCAGCGAGCTCTGGAAGAGCTGGCCGGGGCCCGGCGCCGCCTCCGGCCGGGCGCTGTCACCTGGCGCCGGCTGGGCACCAGCTGGCGCACGCTCCTCGAGTGCTCCCCGGAGCTCCTGAAGACGGCGCGTGCTCTGCCCCGACAGCTCCTGGAGCTGGATGACCTCGCGTGACATCTGATAATGCTCGTTCGCCATGTCGGCCTGGAGCTTGGCCAGGCGCGTGCTGACGGCGCGCACGGAATCGTTGACCCGAGTCAGCTGGCCGAGCGCCTGGTCGATCTGAGTGCGTCGCGCGCTGTCACTCCGCGCCGACTCCCCCCGCATGGTCTGGAGCTCGGTCTGGAGGAGCGCGATGTCGTTCCGGGAGGCGAGACATCCCGCAAGCACGAGCGCCGCGAGGGGCGCGAGTCGGCGGGCGCGCATCACGACCTCGGGCGCGTGAGGGCGCTGGCACCGCTCGGCTGGAACTCCGCGCGGCGGTTCTGCTGATACGCCGACTCGTCCGTCCCTTCGGCTGCCGGTTGCGAGTCACCCATGCTCTGGGTGGTCAGCCGGTCGTCCGCGACGCCCCTGCTCGTGAGATATCGCTTGACCTGCGCGGCGCGACGCTGGCCGAGCGCGAGGTTGTATTCGGCCGTTCCGCGCTCGTCGGTGTGTCCGGTGATGGCGACGCTCACGTTCGGGTTGGCGAGGAGGATCGGGACCTTCGCGTCGAGCACGGCCCGCGCGTCGTCGCGCAGGACGTCCTGGTCGTAGTCGAAGTAGACCTTCTGCGTGAGCACGGCGGCGAGCTCGCCTGCCTTTGGCTGGTCCGCGGCGGCAGCAGCACGCGCGGCGGCTTCCGCCGCCGCGATGGAATCGTCCCGCAGCCGCGCGCGCAGCGCCGCGATCGAGTCGGCCTGCCGCTGCGCATCGGTATTCGTGGCCGCCGGCGCGGGCGCGGGCACTACGCGACGCCGACAGGCGTCGAGGCCGGCCACTGAGAGCAGCGCGAGTGAAAGTACGGCGGTGCGGCGGATCATTCGGTCTCCGAGGGAGGTGGGGAGTTGAATCCGGCGGTGACGCGCTCGGTCACTCCGCGGCGAGTCGCGGCGACCAGGCAGGAAGACGAACGGGGGCTCCGCGCGTCAGCTGACGCGAGCGGCCCGACTCGATGTCTAGCACCCAGAGCTGCCGCGCGCCTGTGCGCGTGGACACGAAGGTGAGGTGTCGGCCGTCGGGCGCCCAGGAGGGATCCTCGTTGCGACCGTCGCTGGTCAACTGCTTCAGGCTCCGGTCGCGCAGGTTGATCGTGAGGATCTGGAAGCTGCGCGCGATCTGCGACATGAAGGCGACGTGCCGCCCGTCGGGGGACCAGTCCGGGCTGGCGCGATAGGCATTCTCCCCGAAGTCGAGCGGCGTGAGGAGGTCGACGTCGGTGCCGTCCGCGTCCATGGTGTAGATCTCCGGATGACCGGCGCGGCCGGACATGAATGCGATACGACGCCCGTCGGGGCTGAAGCTGGGGGAGACGTTGTCGCTTCCTCGGCCGACCGAGAGACGGCGTCCGCCACCGCCGGAGATGGGCGTGGTGTACAAGTCCACGCCGTTGTCCGTGCCGTGCGCGTAGACCACGCTGCTGCCGTCCGGTGTGAAGACGGGCGAGATGTACACTCCCGGCCCGCCAGCGAGCCGACGCGCGCGGCCGCTGCCGAGATCGAGCAGCGAGATGCCCGCCGGAACGTACGTCGCGTACGCGATCATGCCGCCGCTCGGGTGCCAGGCCGGCGAGAGCGGAGTGCCCGCCTCGGTCACCGGCGTCGCGCCTTCACCATCACTGTCGACGACCCAGATGCGCCGTCCCCGCTCGAACAGGATCCGCGTGCGCGCGATGCCGCGGACGCCGGTGAACGCTTCCTCCAGCTCGTCCGAGATTCCGTGCAGCGCGGCGCGCCACGCACGGCTGCCCGGTGGCGCCCCCGATACGAAGTCCTTGACGAGCGCGGTCTGCTTGGTGGCGACGTTGTAGACGGCGAGGTGGAAGCCGGACGCCGTCGGCGTCACCTGTACCGCCGCGGCGGCCCCGAGTCGTGCGAGCAACGGCCAATTCGGTCCCGTGGCTCGCGAAACGTCCTGCGCCACGGTCGCGTCGAGCACGATCGCGTTGACCCGGTCACCGTAATCGAAGTCGCGCTGCACGATCGTGCGGATCGAATCGCCCAGCGCGCCGGTGACCGGCAGCACCACGACGCCAGGCTTCGAGCCGGGATCGTAGGTGAGACCGATGCGGACGCCTCGCGACGTGGAGTCCTGCGCCGCGAGCGGGGTGGCGAGGAGCAGCGCGACGACGGCGCGGCGGAGGGCGGGAAAGCGCATCAACGAATGAGGCGGGGGTCGAAGCTGAAGATGACCGGCAGGACGTCGTCGGTGAACCCCTGCGGCAAGGGACCGAAGGAGTTCGCGCGCGCTGCCGCCTCGACGGCGCCCATCGCATCCTGGTCGAATGAGAAGGAGCCCGAGCGACTTACGAGCCTGAGACCGCTGATGCTGCCGTCGCGGCGGATGAGGAAGGTGACTTCCGCGCGCAGGGCGCTATTGGGCGGAGGCCGGAACTGGAGTGCAATCTGCCGAACGACGTTCTGGAGATACACTGGATAGGGGAACTCGATCCCTTCCGTACGAACGTTGGCGACGTCGGCTCCGCGACCCCCTGTGGGGCCTCCCCCCGCTGTCGGTGTTGCTGGCGTCGGCCTCGCGGCAGGCGTCGCGACCTTCGCTACCGATTTCGGGGTCGCGGCCCCGGCGTTCGGCGTGGCGACCTTCGGCGCCTTGATCGGAGGCGTCCTGGCCGGAGGCGCCTTCATGCGCTCGGGCTCGGGCATGGCGCGGGCAGGTGGTGCGGGAGTCGGCGGCGTCGGAGTGGTAGCCGGCTCTGGCGGAGTCTCGCGCGCGACGCCGACCTGCCGCGGTGCCGCGGGAGCGGCGAACAGCGTGACACGATAAGTCGGCGGGATCGCGACCGACGTGTGCGATCGCGACACGAGAAAGCCGGCCACGACGAGCAGGTGCAGCACGGCGGACCACACGAGCGGGGTGCGCAGCGAGAGCTCGCGGCGCGCGGCGAGCGTGGTCACTTCGGGGCGTCCGGGTCGGTCACCAGGCCGATGTCGCCGACTCCGGCCGCGCGCATCGTGGCGAGCACTTGGGTCACCACACCGTACGGCACGCCCGCGTCACCGCGCAGGAAGACGCCGTCGCCCGCGCGCTTGCCTGCCAAGGTGCGGAACGCCGAACGGAATTCGGAGAGCGACATCCGCGTCTCGTCGACGTAGATCCAGCCCGCGCGGTCGACCGAGACCACGAGACCACTCTTCGGATCGAGCGGTCTGGCTTCCGCTTTCGGAAGCGCGACGTCGACGCCCCCCTGCATCATCGGCGCCGTGATCATGAAGATCACGAGCAGCAGGAGCATCACGTCGATCAGGCTGACGACGTTGATCTCCGAGTTGAGCGGGAGGCCCTCACGCCGGCGGCGCGGCATGCTACAGGCGCCCTTCGCGGCCGAGCATGGCGATCAGCGTCGTGCCGAACGCCTCGAGCAGGTTGTCGAGCCGGTTGAGACGGTTGGCGAGGATGTTGTAGCCGAACGTCGCGGGGATGGCCACGCTCAGCGCCGCCGCCGTCGCGACGAGCGCCTCGGCGACGCCCGGTGCGACGGCGGCGAGGTTGCCCGAGCCACGCGTCGCGATGCCGACGAACGCGCTGATCACGCCGAGAACCGTGCCGAGCAGACCGATGAGCGGGCTGGCAGAGCCGATCGTCGCCAGCCACGGCAGAAAGCGTCCGAGCCGGTCGCGCTCCGACAGCGCCTCGGCGTCGAGCACGAGCCGCAGCGTCTCGACGCGCGACGCCGCGTGCGTCGCCGAGAGCAACGCGCCGGCGGTGTCGCCGTAGGGCACCATCGGCGGGGTGTCGCCGAGGAACTGCAGCGCGCGAACGAGCAGGCGCTGCGAGGCGTTCGGACGCGAGTGCTTCGCGGCTACCGTCGCCGCTTCGAAGCGAGGCGCGCGCTCGATCTCGCGCGCGAACGCGGTCGCGTCGCGCAGCGCCTTCGTGAGCTCGCGCCCGACGCCGAGCATGATCGCCCAGCTCACGAGCGACAGCACGACGAGGATCCCCAGCACGACCTGGGTCTCCGTGCTCGCGTTGAGGATCAGCTCCTTCGGCGACGAGGGCACCGCCCCCGCCGCCTGGAGGAGTGCAATCATGCGTGTGATGCGGCGGTCGCCGCGTGGCGGTCCGCCGCCCAGCGGAAGCTCTGCGCCAGCCCTTCACGCAGCGAGACACGGGGTTTCCACCCGAGCAGACGCTCCGCCTTGCCGATGTCGACGAACGACTCCTGGGCCTCACCGGGCCGCCGAGGCGCGAACTCGATCGGCACGCGCGTGCCCGCCTCCTCGAGGAGGATGTTCGCCATGTCCACGACCGACGTGCCGATCCCGGTGCCCACGTTGAATCCGCGCGCGTCCAGCAGTCCGATCGGTGGGAGCGTCTTCGTCG
>DATFOL010000241.1:0-22821 GCA_035265545.1 Gemmatimonadaceae bacterium
CTCGTACAGCACGGCGCCCACCGCGAACACGTCCGTCGCCGGCGTGGCCTTTCCGCCCGTGATCTGCTCGGGCGACATGTAGACCGGCGTTCCCAGTGAGGCACCCGTGTTCGTGAGGTTCGACGACGCGAGGTGTGCCACGCCGAAGTCCATCAACTTGGCGCGTCCGTCCTCGGCGATGCGGATGTTGGCCGGCTTGATGTCGCGGTGGACGATGCCGCGCTTGTGGGCGAACGTGAGCCCCGTGAGGACGTCGATCACGATGTCGAGCTTCTCCTGAAGCGACATCGGCGCGGCAGACTGATACAGCGCTTCGAGGTCCGCGCCCTGGACGAACTCCATCGCGATGTAGAGGTGGCCGTCCACCTCGCCCATGTCGTAGATGCTGACGACGTTGGGGTGCTGGAGCGACGCCGCTGCCTGGGCCTCGCGGAGGAACCGCTGTCGCAGCTCGTCCTGCCGCGCGATCGCGTCGTTCATCACCTTGATGGCGACCGTGCGGTCGAGGACGGTGTCCACGGCCTTGTAGACCACGCCCATTGCCCCCTCGCCCACGAGCTCGAGGATGCGGTACTTCCCGATGTCGGGGATCTTGGGCGATTCCTTCATGCGGCAGGATACTCGGCAGACGGGGCGCGGAGGGTGCGAAATATCCCGCTGGGGACGTTCGGGGGCAACCAGTCCCGGCCGAACGTCTCGCCCGCCATCACGGGTTCGCCGTCGCGTCGATCGCCGCGCGGAGCTGTGCGAGCAGCTTCGGGATCTCGACGAACGAGTCGTAGTCCGCGCGGCCCATGCGCAGCGTCTCGATCGGGAGATAACCGCGGTAGCTCGCCCTCCGCACCATCGCCACGAACCGCTCGAGGTCGAGCCGTGGCGAGTCGAGTCGGCTCCGCGTCGTTTCCTTCACCTGCCAGTTCACGGCCCGCGGCGCGACCTGCGCGACGTCGAGGTAGGGGTCCGCGGTGAGATAGCTCCCGGTGTTCACCATCGCCGCGCACCACCGGTGCTTCTCCGCCGCCCATCCTTCGACAGTCTCACGCGTCGCATTCCCCGAGGCCTCGCGCCAATGCCTGAATGGCGCCTGCGAATCCGCGAAGGCACGCACCGTCGGCGCGCCAGGTCCACGCCGTCGAAGCCGTGCCGCGCGCAGAAGTCGCACACGCCGAACAGGTCGACGCCATTGCTCGAGTCCTTCGCGTTCGCCTGCAGCAGCTCGACGAACGAGAACGCGTTCAGGCTCGGCCTGAGCCGCGTTCCACTGCGGTCACCTGGCTGTGCGCCGAGTGACTGCCCCCCGGGGCGGACGCCGTCGTCGAGAGCCGCCGCCAATCCGGCGGGCAGGGCGGCCGAAGTGGCCAGGAACCTGCGGCGGGAGAGTGAGGATCGCATCGGCCCAAGGATATCCGCCCCCAGGCGCTCGGTCAGATGACGGGATACCCATTCACCGGGCGGCTGTGCGGCGCGTCACGCCGAAGGTGGCGACCTGGACCGTAAATTGTCATGGTGGCGGCGGGCATTCGTGCTCGCTCGCCGCGGCATTCCTTCACGAACGAGGTCTCCGTGCCACGCACCCGCTTTCGTTCGCTCGTCCTTCTCGCTGGGTTCGCGCTGCTCGCCGGATGCGACCTGCGCGTCGCGGCGCCGTCGACCTTCCAGCCAGAGGTCATCAATCTCCGCAACGATTTCGCCCTGCAGGCTACTGGGCTCCTGGACTTCACCGACGACATTCAATACGCCTGGGTGAGCGACGGCACCGCCGCCAGCGTGACCCAGTCGCCGACACTGCTCACCGGCACGGCGATCCTGTTCGTGCTCGACGGCGCGGGAACACAGGTCTATCAGCGTTCGCTCGCCGAGAACGGGACGTTCGCGACGACGACCGGCGTGCCCGGCACCTGGACGGTGCGCCTGCGTTTCGAAGAGGCCAACGGCAACACGAGCTTCCGCCTGGTGAAGCAGTAGCGGTGCGGCGCGAACGCGCATACCGCGCTCTTCGCATTGCGGCACTCGCCGTGGCCGCAACGAGCGCGCTTCCCTCCCGGGGCGAGGCGCAGGGCCGGTTGAGCGAGAAGGGCGTCGTCGCCCAGACCGTCGGCAACACCACCGTGAGCGTCGAGTATTTCCGTCCGGTCGCGCGGGGCCGCGACAGTCTCTTCGGCCGGCTCGTGAAATGGGGTGAGCACTGGACTCCCGGCGCGAACTGGGCGGCGATCATCGACGTCGATCATGACGTCCGCGTCGAAGGCCGGTTGCTGCCGAAGGGGAAGTACTCGCTGTGGACCGTCGTGCGGCCGGATACGTGGACGGTCGACCTGCACCGCTCGTGGCGCCGCTTCCACCTCGCGCGTCCCGACACGACCGACCGCCAGGTCAGCGTGAGCGTGAAGGCCGAGACGGGACCGGCCGCCGACGTGCTGACCTTCGACTTCCCCGAGGTAGCTACTGGCGCGACGACGCTCCGGCTCCGTTGGGGCACGATGGTGCTGCCGATCCATCTCACCATGATCGCGCCGCAGCTCGCCAAGGTCCCGAAGGCCGATCGCGAACGCTTCGTTGGCCGGTACGACGTCGAGATCTTCGCGCTCGAGCCCGGCCGGCCGAACCGGCACATCGTCATCGAGATCGTCGACGATCAGGACACGTTGCGCTGGCGAGACGTGGAACGGCCGGGGCAGAGTCGGCGCGAGTTCATCCTCAGTCCCGCCGGCCCAGACGACGAGCTGACGCGCGCGCAGCGCAGCGCCGACGGTCAGTGGTGGACGGAGAGCGGCATCACGGTCGCGTTCAGCGTCGCTGACGGAAAGGCCACGGGCTTCGAGGTCCGACTCGAAGACGGCAGCGCCGTCTCGCGAGCGAAGCGAACGCAGTAGCGGCAGCGAGGAATCACCGGCACGGCGGCGCGCATCGTGCGCGCATGCGGCGCTCTCGCCACGTAGGCCGCATCCACGTCGGCATCGTACGCGACCCGCACTCAGCCGTTCGATGACTCACAGCGTCGCTCGTTTCTCGACTCGCGCAGCGCTCGCGGCCGTGGTGCTGCTCACCTCGTGCGCCGATGCGCCGACGGATCCGACGACGCTCGCCGCGCCTGGTGATCCGCTCGCAAGGAAGGGGGGCAACCCTGCTTCGCTCCCCGATCGCTACATCCTCCCCGGAGCGACGGTCTTCCCCGAGGGCATCGCCTACGATCAGCGCACCGGTGCGGTGTACGTCAGCAGCACCACCGATGGGACGATCTTCAGCGGCGACGTGCGCAGCGAGACCCTCACCCCGTTCCTCGCCGGGAACACCGACGGACGCACTTCTGCCGCTGGCCTCGCGGTGGACGCTGAGAGCCGGCTCTTCGTGTCGGGCGGAGGCACCGGCAGGATGTTCGTCTATTCTCCATCGGGAGCGCTGCTCGCCAGCTTCGCCAGCGGTTCGTCGCCGACGTTCATCAACGATGTCGCCGTCGCGCGCGACGGCTCCGCGTACTTCACCGAGTCGCTCCAGCCCTACCTCTACCGCGTCTATCAGGACGAGAGTGGCGCATGGTCGTACGAGCGCAACTCGCAGTTCAACCGTCGGGGGCCCGGGCTCGCGCCCACACTGCCGTTCACGGTGTCGGTGGTGAAGAAGCCGTGATGAAGACGGCCCTCCTTCCAGAGGGCCTTTCTTTTGTCGGCCGTAATCGGCGCATTGCCGCCCAGGGGCATGGGGAGCTACCATCAGCGGGAAAGAGGCTGTCGGGTTCGGCAGCGGCAGACCGGATCCTCGGCAGTCATCCCCACTCCCTCACGCACCGCGGAATGCACCGATGAGCAAACGCACCGAAGTCCTCGCGCAGCGTCTCGAGCAGGGCGTACGCGAGCTGGCGGAGCTCGCCCGCTCGCTCAGCGAGGAAGAGTGGCAGTCACGCGTCCCCGGCGACGGGCGCAAGATCGGCGTCGTGGTTCATCACGTCGGAACCATGTACCCGGTCGAGATCAGCCTCGCCCAGACCCTCGCCGCCGGAGAGCCGGTGGTGGGAGTGACGTGGGTCAAGGTGCATGCGATGAACGCCGATCACGCGCGGAGCTTCGACCGTGTCACCAAGGAGGAGGCGCTCGAGCTCCTGAAAAAGAACAGCGCGGCAGCGGCTGCGGCGATCCGTGCGCTCGGCGACGAGGAGCTCGATCGCGCCGCGGCGCTCTCGCTCAACTCCGACGGACCGCGCACCTGCCAGTTCATGCTCGAGGACCACGCCGTCGGGCACGCGTGGCATCATCTGCTGAAGATCCGCGGGGCGTTGGGAGCGCGCGCTGCGGTTCACTAGTCTGCGCGCCGTCCGGGAGCACGCCACCGCGCGCACGCACATCGCCATCTCCTGATCACCGTCGCGCCAACTCGATCAGCACGACGTCCGAGTTCTCTCGCACCCGCTCGAATACGATCCGCTTTCCGTCGGGCGATACGTCGAACCGTCTGAGCGACTGACCCGGCCGCAGTCTCGTCAACTGCCGCCGCGCTCCGGTGCGGATGTCGAATGTCCAGAAGTCCTGACGGCGGAAGCCGCCGAGCTTCACCACGAGACGTTCACCGCCGGGAAGGAAGCGGTAGCTGTCGCCGACGCGATCGATCGTGAGTGCGGGCACGGGATACGGCAGACCATCCGGCGTGACCGCCTGAAGCGGAACGCTTCTCCCTCGCGGCACGCCGGAGAATACGATGCAGCTGCCGTCCGGCGACCAGACCGGATTCGACGACACGCTGCTCACCAGACGCACGGGCGCCCCTCCGTCGACGGGCACCTTGAACACCCGCACTCCGCTCCCCTCCATCGCACCGATGACGAGCCACTTGCCGTCGGGCGACCACGAGGCCGCGCCCCGGACGTCGAGCGATTCGGCGAGCGGTCGTGCGTCCGTGCCCCTGTCCGACGTGCAGAACAAGGTCGAGCGGCCCGCGCGGCGCACCGGGAAGCACACGCGCCGTCCATCGGGCGACGTGGCAGCCGCGCCCATCACCGCTCCTCGCGTGGCGCTCCACACCTCGTGCGCTCCGGTGCCGGTGAGTCGCCACACGCCGTCGGCACCTCCACGCGACGCCAGATACAGCAGCGTGGAGTCGGGACCGAAGCGGGGCGCCGCGGCGCGCGCCATGGGAAGCGCGATCTCGCTCGCCGACTCCTCCTCGGCGATGCCGTCCGTGATCGGGACGCTCCAGAGGTGCACATCGGGATTGGAGACCGTCGCGACGAGCTGCCGCGGCTGCCCGCGCCGCTCCGTGCTCGCCGAGATCGACAGGTAGTGTTCGACCGCCATCGTCACGCGCCGAGCGACTCGCGTGCGAACGTCGATCGAGTAGAGCCACGGCCCGGTCCCGTCGTCCGCCGTCGCGGTGTAGACGAGAGTCCGATCGTCGAGCGAGACAGGATACGCCACTCTGGAATCGTGCCCGGTGATCCGCTCCGGCTTCCCACCGCCTTCCACGGGAAGGCGCCAGACGTCCATCTCGTTCGGCGGCACGCCGTGCGAGAAGTACAGGTTGCGACCATCGGGCGACCAGCTCAGGTGATGATTGTGCAGTCCTGGCTCGGCGACGAAGATCCTGCGCGGATGCGCGCCGGTGCTGTCCGTCAGATAGATCGGGTCGCCGGGCGTCGTCTCGTGATACGCGACGCGCGATCCGTCGGGCGACCACACCGCCATCACTGCCGTCGGGAGAAAGGGCCGAAGGGAGCCGCCCTCCCTCGGCAGCGTCCACACGCTCGCCGGCGACGAGATGTCCGCGACGCGAACCCACACGTCCGAAGCGTGCGCCGAGAAGCCGACGTTTCGCACGTCCTCGTTGAGAAGCTGTGGCACGCGTCCGCTGGTGAGGTTCGTGAACTGTCCACTGCCCACGCGTGTGACGAACGCATCGAAGACGCTGTCGCGGTCGGCGAGGAACGCGACATATCGGCCATCGGCCGAGATGGCCGCGTCGGTCTCGGCGCCCGGGAAGTCGGTGATCCGCTCGAAGCGTGCATTGGCCCAGCGTCGCTGCCACACGTCGCCCATGCCGGCTGAGCGGACCCACATCACGACAGCGGCGGCCGTCAGCACGATCGCGACGACAGCGGCCGAGAGTGCGGCCCGCCAATGCCTACGGATCCACCGGTCCGGCGTCGTACGAGCCAGCGACGGGACGAGCTCCTCGATCCGACCAAGGAGCTCATCCGCACTCTGCCAGCGGTCCGCGGGCCGCTTCGCCAGACACTTGATGACGAGGTCGGCGAGCGGCGCGGGGACGTCGCGGCGTGCTGTCGTCAGATGCGGCGGCAACTCCTCCCGCTGCGCGGCGAGCACGTCGCGATGTGAGCTCTCACGGAACGGAGGACGGCCCGCGAGGAGCTCGTAGGCCAGCACGCCCACGGCGTAGATGTCCGTGCGACGATCGATCTCCGAAGCGGCATCGATCTGCTCCGGCGCCATGTACGCGGGCGTGCCGAACACGACGCTCCCCGCACGCAGTCCATCGGGAGCTGCTTCCTTGGCGGCTCTCGCGATCCCGAAGTCCGTCACGAGGCCATGCCGTCCGGACAGCAGCACGTTGTCCGGCTTGACGTCGCAGTGGACGATCCCATGCTCGTGCGCGTACGCGAGCGCGTCGCACACGTCGCGCAGCACGAGCACCGCGTCCTCGATCGGGAGCGGACCCTGCTCCGCCAGACGGCGCCGCAGCGATGCGCCCGCCTCATACGGCATCACGTAGTACAACGCCCCCGCGGCGTCACCCGAATCGTACAGCGGGACGATGTGCGGATGATGGAGCTGCGCCGCGATCTCGATCTCGCGCAGGAAACGCTCGCGGCCCAGCACCAGTGCGACCGACGGATGCAGCACCTTCACGGCGACGTCGCGCGCGTGCTTGAGGTCATGCGCGAGATACACCGTCGCCATGCCGCCGCGGGCCAGCTCCCGATCGACGCGGTAGCGGTCGGACAGAGCGTCCGGGAAGCGGCCGGTATCGTCCTCGAGCAACCCGGCGAAGCGCTCGGCGGCCGGCCGACTCAGTAGGAGAGGTTCACGCTCGCACTGTGCGACGAGTCGCTCCAGCTCGGCGCGCCGGGCCGGATCGCCCTCGCTCAGCTTCGCCACCAGCGTCGCCCTCGCATCGGGCGCGGCATCGAGCACCGCGTCGATCAGCAAGGCGAGTCGCGACCAGCCATCGGATGGCGTCACGTCGGACATCGACACTCACCGAATCGAGGCGTCGCGCTCAGCACTCCAGCATGCGCTGTAGCAGCACGCGCGCCTTCACCCAGTCGCGCCGAACCGTGCGCACGGTCAGCCCCAGTGCATCCGCGATCTCCTCCTCCGACATCCCGCCGAAGAACCGGCATTCGACGACGCGTGCCAGCCGCGGCTCGAGCGCCGCCAGTCGCTTCATCGCGTCGTCCAGCTCGAGGATGGCGTCGGCCTGATCATCGACGGCAATGACTTCGTCGTCCAGGGTGATGCGCTGCCGATCGCCGCCGCGCTTGAGCGTGCCGCGCGCTTTCGCGCAGTCGACCAGCACGTGCCGCATCGCCAGCGACGCCACGGCGAGGAAATGGGCATGACTTCGCCAAATGCCACGCGATTGGTCCACGAGCTTGAGGTATGCCTCGTGGACGAGAGCAGTGGTCGAGAGGGTGCCGCCGCGGCCGCCACCGGAGAGCCGGCCGTGCGCGATCGCGCGCAGCTCGTGATATGCCAGCGCGACGAGCTCCTCGAGCGGCTCGTGCACGTCGGGGGACGATTCGGGATGGAGGTCGACAGACATCCGCGATGCATCCATCTGCCCAGGGAGTCGGACGGATGGGTGGAGTGCTGACCCTCGGCGGCGAGGGCCATGTCCCATCCGAACGCGACTTCTCGTTAGCTCCGGTAACGGGCGCGATCCACCCCTCGCCGGAATGGCGAACATACGGCCGCGTGGGTGGCCAGGACAGGCGCGCCCGTCCAGTGCACTCACCTTGGAGGGTCACGCATGTCGCTACTTCGCTTCGCTCGACTGGGCATCCCACTGATCGTTACGGCGCTCGTCGGACTCACGGGATGCGCCGACACCGGACAGCCCCCAGCGCCAACCGCGTCCGCCGCCGATCCCTCGATGCTCCAGCCGGCATTCACGGAGGCCTCCGGTACCAAGGGCACGGTGCTCGGTCGTACCACGTTCGAGGACCCGACCAAGAAGGTGTTCAAGTCCAAGTGGATCACCGGGCAGTGGAACTTCGAGCTGATGGCCAAGCCCAACTTCGATCTCGCCGTGCAGGTCATCGAATTCCCCGTTGGCGCCTCCAGTGGCTGGCACAGCCACTCGGGTCCGGTGTTCATCCAGGTGACCAAGGGAAGAGTGCGCTTCTACGACTCCGAGGACCCGACGTGCACGCCGATCGAGCGCCAGGCCGGCCAGGGCTTTCTCGACACCGGAGACCACGCGCACTTCGCCCGAAACGAGAGCGCCGAGCCGGCGCAGAACGTGGTGACCTATTTCGCGCCACCAGGCGCGCCCCTGCGAAAGGACGAGCCGAGGCCCGGCAACTGCGCGTTTTGACGATGTTCGCATCATCGTAGCGCCAATATGTCAAGATAACTCTTGACAAATTGACCGTCCGAAGCATACGTGATCGCTCGACAGCGTTCCGGGGTGCCGCCAGCACCCCGTGCAGCGCTGGGAACGATCACCCCGGAGGTCGACCATGCGCTTCGTCTCACTGCTTGTCGTCATCGCCACGCTCGCGGCCTGTGGGGGCAGCGACGGGTCGATCTCCCTCGCGCCCCCGCCGAACGCCGAGCCATCGAAAGGCGAGCACGGCCGGGCGGCACTGTCCGAGGGCAGGGAGATCTTCCGCTTCGACACCTTCGGCGACGAGACGTTCTGGACCGACACCCTGCGGATGCACGAGGTCATCGCGTCGGGGGTGAGCCCGGCGACGGCGCTGAAGGTGGGGCTCAAGGTCGACGCCAACGCGCTGCCCGAGGCCGTGAAGGACGGGATCCTCGACGGCACCGTCGACCTGAACTCACCCGCGACGACGGTGACGTTGCTCAAGCTCGGCGCGGTGGTGGGAGTGGTGGGACAGGTGAACGAGCGCGACAGCCTCACCCGGGTGGGAATCACCTGCGCGCTCTGCCACTCCACGGTCGACAACAGCTTCGCGCCCGGCATCGGCAGCCGGCTCGATGGCTGGGCCAACCGCGACCTCGACGTCGGCGCGATCGTCTCGCTCTCTCCCGCGCTCACCGCGGCGCAGAAGGCGGTCTACGGCTCGTGGGGGCCGGGGATGTACGATCCGCGGTACAACATCGACGGCAAGAACACGCCGATCGTGATCCCGCCGGCTTTCGGTCTGCGCCACATCGCGCGCGAGGTGTACACCGGCGATGGTTCGGTTTCCTACTGGAACGCATACGTCGCGATCACCCAGATGCACGGCCACGGGCACTTCACCGATTCGCGCATCGGAGCAGACGTGAACAACTCGCCACCCGATCTCGTCTCGTCGAAGCTGGCGGCGCTTCGCGAGTATCAGCTCAGCCTCGAGGCGCCACAGCCGATCGCCGGCAGCTACGATCGCGACGCGGCGCATCGCGGTCGCGCGGTGTTTCAGGGGGTCGCGCGCTGCGCGAGCTGTCACATCGCGGGCTCGCTCAGCGATGTGAACCTCGGCCGGCTGCATCCTCCCGCCGAGGTCGGCCAGGACCCCGCGTACGCGCTTCGCAGTGCGACGAAGATGTACCGAACGACGCCACTGCGTGGGCTCTGGCATCCACCGCAACTCAAGGGGCCGTACTTCCACGATGGCAAAGCCAAGACGCTCGCGGCGGCGGTGTCACACTACGAGCAGCTATTCGGGCTCTCGCTGACGGATCGACAGCGGAGCGACCTCGTGGAGTACCTCAAGACGCTGTGAACGCACGGCGTCGGTAGACGCCGTGAACCCACGACAGCAGTAGCCGCGACGCGGATCAGTGCGCCCGCGACTGCCGCTGTTGTCGGAGCGTCTCGTACACCGCGATCCCCACGCTCGTCGAGAGATTGAGCGACCGCACCACGGGCGACGCGATCGGCATCGCGACGAATCGGTCGCGATACCGATCGTGCAGCTCGGCGGGCAGCCCGCCGGTTTCCCGCCCGAACACGAGCACGACGTCGTCGGTCTCGCCGAGCGGCGCGTCCCAGAGCATGCGGGTCGCCTTCGTCGAGAAGAACCACGGGTCGCCGAGCGTCGGCAGCTCGCGCTCGAACCCGACCCAGCTCGGCCACGTGCGCAGGTCGACGTGCTCCCAGTAGTCGAGCCCCGCGCGCTTCACCTCGCGCTCGTCGAGCGAGAAGCCCAGCGGCTCGATCAGGTGCAGCGTCGCACCAGCGGCGAGACAGGTGCGCCCCGCGTTGCCGGTGTTCCAGTGGATCTCGGGCTGAACGAGCACGACGTGGATCGCCACGGCTCAGACGAGGGACACTACTTCAGTGTGGGAAGAGAATCGAGTCTCACCGGTGCTCGTACACCATGAGCAGCTGCGAAGTCCAGCCCGCGTCCGAGCAGAAGGCGAAGTCGAGACGGCCGTACTCCCGGAAACCGGCACGCCGATACAGCCGCAAAGCTGGCGCATTGTCGGCCACGACGGCGAGCACGATCTGTCGCAGCCCGAGCTGTTCCACACCGTGTCGCATCACCGTCTCGATCAACCGCCGGCCGACTCCTCGCCCCGTCATCCAGGGCGCGACGTACATGTGTACGAGCTCGCCGCGATGGCGCGTCTGCGCGCGCTGCTCGCGATGCAGGCCGCAGATTCCACCGAGCACTCCTCCCCGGAACGCGCCGAACATCAGGTGCTCGCTGTGCCGGGTCGCGATGAACCGCTCGAACGCCAGCGACGGTGCCGCGATCGATTCCGTATAGGTCGTCCCGAAGAGCGTTGGATTGTTCCGCAGGCACTCCAGGCGCAGTGCGCGGTAGGCAGTCTGCTCACCGGGCTCCAACCGACTGATCTTCACGTCGTCGGAGGCGGCACGCGTGCGCACCATGTCGAGAGAAGGCAGCATCGTCCGCAGTTCCATTGCTCTAGTACCGCACGACGAGAATGAGTGTGTTGCCGATCTCCACGTTCCGCATCGTCACCGTCCATGCACCGCGGGTGAACTGCAGCGTGAGGAACGGCGAGGCATTCGAGAACGCGTCGGATACCTGCACCCACGAGCCGGACACCGCGTCCGTGGAAAGATATCCCGACACGATCGGTGGATGGGTGGCGTCGCCTGCATCGACGGGAAGCTGGAAGATCTCGTTGCCGAGCGCCGCGACGCGCGTGAGCGTGAGGTTCGCGCCCGTCGGCCCGGGAGCGCCCGCGGGGCCTTGAGCTCCTGGTGCACCTGGCGCGCCGGCAGCGCCGGACGCGCCCTGCGGACCGGCCGGGCCGGTCGCGCCGTCGGCTCCCCTGCACGCCAGGAGGCCGACGACGATGATGATGGTAAATGTGCGACGCATGTGGAGCTCGCGATGTTGAGGAGGATCTGCAGAGCGATCGACGTTCGGGGCGAACGCGTGGGGATCATCAAGCGACCTCGCGCCACCTCGGCGCGATCTCGCGCACCAGTGGACGGTATCGAGCGCGGGAATCTTCCCGTCACTCGTTCCCTCATCAGTCCTGAACGTCCAACAGAGTTCCACATTTCATGAGAGACACATGCGTTTAGCGATTTCAGTCGGATCGATGCTTCTCATTCTCTCGAGCGCCTGCGGTGGCGATTACGGAAGCACCACGGCGCCCGTCGGATCCGTCGGCAGCGTCGTTGTGACCGTCGCATCGACGGACACGATGACGTCCGCTGGCGACACGCGCGCGGTGACGGCCGTAGTGCGCGACGGCGACGGGTACGTGCTCGGCGCTCCCGTGGTGTCGTGGCACTCTAGCAACGCCAGCATCGCGACGGTCGAGGGATCAGGGGCGTCGGCCGTCGTCACGGCCGTCGACGACGGCGCCGCCGTCATCTCGGCGCGCAGCGGCGGAGAGGAGGACGCGATCACGATCACGGTGCGTCGGCGCGTCGCGTCGATCACGCTCTCGTCGCCCGACTCCGTGCTCGTCGCCGGTTCCACCGCGCGACTCGCGGTCGTCGGCATCGATGCGCGTGGGCGGCCAATGAGCGAGCTGTCCGACGTCACCTACGCGAGCAGCAACCCGTTCAGCGTACTCGCTGCCGGCGACGGACTCGTCACGGCACTGTACAGCTCATTCAGTCCGTTCAGCGCGGTGGTGACCGCGAGCGTGACTCGTGATGGCGCGACGTTCAGCGGAACGAAGCGCTTTGCCGTCACGAGTGCCGCGCCGGCGGCCTTCGACTTCTTGGCGGTGATGCTCCCCGAGGGGGTCCGGCCCGAACCGCTGTTCGGCGTTGCCGACGGCATCGTCTACCTCGGTGTCACGAACGCGGGGATCGACTTCACCCTGCTCTGGTCGCACGTGACCGAGCGGCCGATCGGGGCGCACCTTCACGGTCCCGCGGCCGACGCGTTCGACGACGTCGAGGGCGTGCTGGCGGATTTCCCCGTCGGCGACCAGTTCGCCGATCATGGCGTGATCCGCGGCACGCTCACGGCGGAGAACATCCGCGCGCGCGACGGGCGTCCGGCGATCTCACTCGACTCGCTCGTGACGCTCGTGCAGAACGGCGCCGTCTACGCGGACGTGCATTCGGCGCAGCATCCGGCCGGTGAGATGCGTGGAGCGGTGCTGACCCGGCGGGCGGGAATGTGAGAGCGCCGAGGCGAATCGCGCGCATCGCCAAGCGATGGCGCGATTCGCCCGGGCTATCGGATCCGGCGAGACTCTGACGACGGCGCGGCCGGCCGCACCGGCGCGCTGGACATGCTGGCGCTGCTCGACGCCGGTGCGACCACATCGCTCGCGCCGACGGGGAGCGTCCCCTCGCCCCAGCTCGGGATCACCGATCCCTGCGGCGCGAACACGTCGACGGAGAACGAGAACGTGCGCCCTTCACCGGGCTGCAACGCGCCGACCCCGACGACCTGGCGGCCGACCTCCTCCCCCTTGTCGTTCTTGATGGAGATCACCACCGAATACTCCCACGCCTCCCCCGCATTCGGGTGGCGAATGGAGCCATCCACGCGAAGGGGGGAGAAGGTGGGTTGCGCCTCCGCACCCGGAACGAAGCGCAGGTGCTTGCGGCAGGACGGACAGACCGTCGCGCTCGCGAGGATGACCGCCCGGCAGTGCGGACAGGTTCGCGTCGTACCTGCCGAGGGCTTCCGAACGAGACTCACGACGCGTGACGCGACTCCAGGGTGAGCGAAGTGGACGACGGCTTCTCGTTCTCGTCGCCCCAGCCGAACTCCGCGCGGCCGCGCATGCGCGAGCCGGCAGCGACGGACAGCGTCCCCGACTTGATGTCGCCGTTGATCACGCCCGTCGACTGGAGCTCGACCTTGCCGGCGTGCTCGATGTTCCCCTCGATCTCGCCGGCGATCGTCACCGACTCGGCGCGGACGCCGCCCGTGAGCTTCGCGCCCTGCTCGATCGTGAGATCGCCCTGAATGTGCACGTCACCTTCGAAGCGCCCGGCGATGCGCACATGACCGGCGCCGACGATCTTGCCGGTGATCGTGATCTCGGGGGCGACGACGGATTCCTTCATCTCGCGCGGCGCCACGCGCCGAGGGGCCTGGGGGGCGATATCCATGTTGTGCTCGGGCTCTCTCTTGATGGCTGGTTCGGTGGTGACGGCAGCCGGCGGCGCCGGCGGGGGAGTCAGCGGAAGCGGGGCTTCCTTGGTCGGAGCGGTGGAGTCCTTCCAGAGTGCCATGACGCAATCCTCTTGTGGGGGACACGGACCGTAGCAGTTCGTTGGACTCCCCGCTGTCACGCGCGTCACTAAAGCTGAATCCGCTTGTCGTTCAGGTCGCTAGTTGTGGTCAGCCGACTCGAGCGCGGATCTGCGTCCCGCGGGTAGCCGGACGCCGACCTCTCACGGTTTCGAGTTCTCGGCGGTCGGGACGGGCGAGCAAGAGGACGGGATTCTCGGAGGCAGATGCCTGCGATGGGCGGGGCTAGCATGCGATCAGGCCCCGGCCGATCGGCCCTGAGCCCCGACCCCGTCCATCGAGGAGACCTTTCCATGACGCACGACACCATGCCGCCCACGCGGGAGTACGACATCGGCACCGAGAGCCTCGCCTCGTCCGGCCGCTGGCGCAGCCGGGCGCTCGCCGACCGGCTCGAGCAGGGCGCACGCGCGCTCGGCGCGCTCGCGAGCTCCCTCACCCCCGCCGAATGGACAGCGCGGATCCCGGGGGACGGCCGCACCGTCGGCGTGGTCGTGCACCACGTCGCGAGCATGTACCCGATCGAGATGCAGTTTGCCGTCACGCTGGCCTCGGGGCGCCCCATCGAGGGCCTCACCTGGGACGATGTCCACGCCCTGAACCGCAAGCATGCCGCCGATCACGAGGCGGTCACGAGAGAGGCGGCCCTCGAGCTGCTCCGAGGCAACAGCGAGACCGCGTCCGCCGTGGTGCGGTCGTTCAACGACGCGGAGCTCGACCGGGCGGCCCCGGTATCGCTCAACGCCGACGCGCCGCTCACCTGCCAGTTCTTCATCGAGGATCACGCGCTGCGGCACAGCTACCACCACCTCGCGCAAATCCGCGCAGTGCTGGGGCGATAGCGAGCGGGGCGGCGCTCGGCGCGCGACGAGGCGGCGCGGGGCCCCGCGCTGCCCGTTCGCGGGAGCCTTTCGCGGGTGAGCCGCTTCGTGGATCTTGCTGGAG
This sequence comes from Gemmatimonadaceae bacterium, assembly GCA_035265545.1. Taxonomy (GTDB): domain Bacteria; phylum Gemmatimonadota; class Gemmatimonadetes; order Gemmatimonadales; family Gemmatimonadaceae; genus AG11. Next base: position 14,780 of record DATFOL010000241.1, read on the forward strand.
GGAATTCGACCGACGGCGGCATCGATGCGTCGCTCGAGGGTGGACCTGTCTCGACGCCCGTGTACCTCCAGCTCGCGGAGCATGTCTTTGAGGTTCCTGTGGCGACCCATCGTGCTCGGCGTCCTCGCCATCGCGTGCTCGAGCAACCAGCCGACCGCGGCGTCGTTCGGGCCATCGATCAAGGGCGACACGACCCACAAGGCGGACACCAGTCGGACAGCCGACGCTGATACAGGTCGGAAGGCCGACACGGCGCAGAAAGTCGATACGGCTCAGAAGGTCGATACGACGCAGAGGGTCGATACGACTCAAAAGGTCGATACGATTCCGACGACCAGGGCGGACACGAGCCTGCAGGTCTTCCTCCTCGCCGGCCAGTCGAACATGGCGGGCCGCGGAATCGTCGAGGCGGAGGACAGAGTCGTCGAACCACGCGTCAGGAAGCTCGACGAGTCGATGAAGTGGGTGCCGGCGGTCGATCCCATGCACTGGGACAATCCGGCGATCGTCGGTGTGGGGCCAGGTCGATCGTTCGGGCTCGCCCTCGCGGAGCGCGATTCCAACGCGCGGATCGGCCTCGTGCCGGCGGCGGTCGGTGGCTCGCCGATCTCCTCGTGGCAGCCCGGCGCGCGCGATCCGGGAACCGGCACGTACCCCTACGACGATGCGTTGGCGCGCATGCGGGCGGCGCGGCGCGACGGCGAGGTGCGCGCGATCCTCTGGCATCAGGGCGAGTCGGACGCGTCGCCAGAGTTGTCCGTCGTCTACGCCGAGAAGCTTCGCGCGCTGATCGCACGATTCCGATCGGATCTTGGCCAGCCGGAACTGCCGTTCATCGTGGGGCAGCTCGGGCAGTTCGAGCGGAAGCCGTGGACCGCCGAGGTCCAGCGCATCGACTCGGCGCATCGCGCGATCGCCGCGTCGGTGGCGAACGTCGCGTACGTCTCGTCGGCCGGCCTGCGCGACAAGGGAGACGCAGTGCACTTCGACGCCGCATCGGCGCGGGTGCTCGGCGCGCGATACGCCGCGGCGTATCTGGCGATGATCAAATAGCACGGCGGCGGACGCACGTGGAGGGGAGCGCGGCGCTCCCTCACGTCTTCCGGGTTGACATCCGTCCCGAACGGGTCAGCATTGGCGGACCCTCCCCAGGACAATCGAATGATGCTCCACTTCGCGATCCACGCCGTAGTGGTCGCGGCCGTCCCGCTATTGCAGGACGCCGTCATCGCGCCGCCTCCTCGCGTTCCGCTGCCGCGTCCCGCGGCGAACGCCCCGATGGTCGCGATCAATCAGAACCGCGTTCCCGCCGGGAAACTGTCGCGTGGAACGCTCACCGTCGCGCTCGAGGTCGTCGAGGCGGCCTGGCAGCCGGAGGGAGCCGACGATCCCGTCGTGCGCGTTCTGGCGCTCGCGGAACCGGGCAAGGCGCCGCAGGTGCCAGGGCCGCTGCTGCGGGCACCCGTGGGCACCACGGTGCACCTGACCCTGCGCAATCGCTCCGACTCGGCCGTCATGCTGAGCGGATTGCGCCAGTCGCTCGCGGCGGCCAAGGACACCGTGCATCTCGCCGCCGGCGCGACGCGCGAGCTCACCTTCCGTCTCGACTCGGTCGGCACCTTCGCCTACTGGGGCGTGCTCAAGGGACTGACGAACTTCCGGCAGCGCGACTGGCTCGACTCGCAGCTCAGCGGAGCATTCGTCGTCGATCCCGCCGGCGCGAACCCGTCGCGCGAGCAGATCTGGGTGGTCACGGAGTGGTTCCACGGCTACGACGACAAGCCGTTCGAGAGCGTGCTGGTGTTCAATGGGAAAGCCTGGCCCCACAACGAGCGGCTCACGCTCGCGCAGGGCGACTCGGTGCACTGGCGCTTCGTCAACCTCGCGGCGATCGAGCACCCGATGCACCTGCACGGGTTCTACTACCGCGTCGAGCGCATGGGCGGCGAGCGCGGCGACAGCGCCATCGCTCCTTCGAGGCAGTTCCTGCAGAACATGCAGATCCTCCCGATCGGCGGCACGATGTCGCTGTCGTGGGTGCCGACGACGCCGGGCAACTGGGTGTTTCACTGCCACTTCGCGTCGCACGTCGGCGAGACGGTGACGCTGCACGGCTCACCGGACGCGCACACCGTGCAGCTCGCCGGTGCGCCGGCGACATTCAAAGGGAGCGTGCACGGCGGTCATCAGATGCGCGGGCTGGTGATCGGAATGCACGTCACGCCGTCGGCGAGCTATCGGGAGCCGGTGTCGGCCGAGCGACGCACGATCCGCCTGTTCGCGCAGAAGAAGCCCAACCGACTCGCGGGCAGACAGACGGCCTACGGCTTCGTGATGCAGCAGGGCGACTCGATGCCGGCGCGAGACTCCATCCGCATCCCCGCCCCGGTGCTCGAGCTGCGACGCGGTCAGCCGGTCCGTCTTCTCGTGAAGAACACGATGGACGAGTACACGGGCGTGCACTGGCACGGGCTCGAGATCGAGAGCTATCCCGACGGTGTGCCGAACTTCAGCGGCATGGGTACGCACATCATGCCACCGATCGCGCCGGGCGACTCGTTCGCCGCGGAATTCACGCCGCCGAGAAGCGGAACGTTCCCGTATCACTCGCACCTCAACGAGCTCCGGCAGATCGGCTCCGGCATGTACGGCGCGCTCCTCGTCACCGACGCACCGCGCGACACCACGCGCGACCACGTGATCGTCGGCGGCGGCGGTGGCGTGCCGGTGTTCCACAAGTCCGGCCCCGTGTTTCTGCTCGTGAACGGACGCATCACGCCGCGCCCGATCATCATGACGCTCGGCGACACCAACCGACTGCGCATCGTCAGCATCCACAGCGACGAGCTCCTCGCGTTCCGGCTCGGCAACGACTCGAGCGTCGCGCGATGGACTCCGATCGCGCGCGACGGCGCCGACCTGCCCGCAACCCTGCGCCGGGCTGAGACCGCGACGATCACGATGGGACCTGGCCAGACAGCGGACTTTCTCTACGTGCCCGAGCGCCCCGGCGAGATGACACTCGAGGTCTGGATCGCGACACCAGGTCAGATGGCCACTCGCGTCGCGCTGCCGATCAATGTCAAGGCGCGGACTGCGGCCCCGGGTGGTTGAGGTGCGCGGGTGCGGGTGTGCGCGAGTGCGCGACAGGATTTCGCTACGAGGGGCGCAGGAACGCAAAGTCACGGAGGCGTGTGCATTGCTGAACGGCTGAACTGCAACTGATTGGCGCGGAGGGCGCGGTCTCCGCCCTCCGCGCCAATCAGTTGCTCTTGACAGCGCCTGGATGCCGAACGACCAGACCGGGCGAGCGGCCACTAAAGCGTCGCGATCTACGCGCGCGGCAGCTTCAACGTGAAGACGGAGCCGTGGTCCACGTCGCTCCGTACTCTGAGGTCCCCACCCATGACGCGCGCCCACGCCCGGCTCGTCACGAGACCCGGACCGGTGCCCCCGGCGTCCGACTCGGCGGGGTGACGCGACGGCACCGAGGGCTCGAAGATCTCCTCCTGTCGTTCGAGCGAGATGCCGCACCCGCTGTCCCCGACGCGCAGCATCACGACGTCCTCCGGCATCCCCTCCGGATACCCGACGTCGACCATGACGTGGCCGCCCGACTCGGTGAACCTGATCGCGTTGGAGATCAGGGTGAGCAGGATGCCACGAAGCCTGATGGGGTCGGCCAGGAAGCGCACGTCGGGCGAGATGTCGGCCACGGAGTCGAGGCCCTTCGCCGCGAGCTGCCGCTCGAGCATGAGCAGCACCTCGTTCACCGCCTCGCGGACGTTCACCGCCTGTAGTTCACCACTCACGAAGTCTCGCTCCCTGTCGCGAGGTTCGCCGCCGACGAGCGGGCGGCGGGGCGCGCCGGGCGCGTGATGTCCCTATAGAAAGACGTCGATCGAGGCGGTGGGTCACCGGTGCGACAACAGTTTTTACGAAGAGCGAGCCGCGCCCCTTTCTGCCCTCACGTCGCCACGACTCGCGGGCGAATGCCCGCCGCGACCACCGCGCCGCCGATCAGACCGCCGAGGTGGGCCCAGTTGTCGATTCGTGGATCGATGGCCCCCATCAGAATCGTGTATCCGGCCCACGCGGCGAGCGCCAGGGCGATCTCCTTGTTGCGCACGTGGTAGACGCGCCGGTATCGGTACAGAATGAGGACGACCGCGCCCATGAGCCCACAGATCGCGCCCGAGGCACCGACCGACGGTCCGGGACCCGTGACCACGCTCGCGAGCGATCCGGCGAGGCCGCTCGCCACGTAGATCACCATCACGCGCCACGCGCCGAGCGCGTGCTCGCCCGCCATGCCGAGGATGTAGAGCGCAGCGCAGTTGCCGATCAGGTGATCGAAGCCGCCGTGCAGCAGCGTCGCGCTGAGCATGCGCCAGTACTCGCCCTCCAGCACGCGACTCCGCACCAGAGCGCCCGCGTCGACGATCCCGTTCTCACTCGCGAGCGCGCCGGTGCCGAGCTGCTAGGCGAAGATCACGGCCAGCGTGACGATGAGCGCGAGCGTCGCCGGCGGCCGGTACGTCATCCCGCGCTCGAAGTCGACCGGCTCGACGGGTTCGTCCGCGAGCATGTCCGGAGTGACGACGAGTGGCTCCTGCGCCTCGCTGTCCGGCGCGGGAGCGTGCTGGCTCAGCGTCGCTCTCCCGTGTCGAGCATCACGCCGAGCGCCACGGCGACCCGTCGATCGAAGGCACGCACGCGGTCGGCGGTGAGGTCGAGCGCGTAACGGTCGAGGATCGTCATCTTGCGCTTGAACTCCCCGACGATCCGCTCGCTCCCTGCCGGTTGGAAGATGAAGTTCGTGCGGAGGAGCTCCGCGAACGGCACGAACCGCCGTACGAGCGACAGGATGATCGAGTCCTCCCGCGCGATCCACTCGACCTTTCCGTCAGGGCTGACGACTTCCCACTTCCGGCGGACGAGATTGAACAGGTAGTTCTTGCGGAACCGCGCGAGCTCGGTGCCTTCGGCGTTGCGCAGGGTGTAGGTGCGGGTGATGAACTGAAGCTTCTTGTCCTGGATCACCTCCAGCACGCGCACCGCCTTGTCCTCGCTCGTATAGAACGAGACGTGCCGCTTCTTGCCCAGCGCCATCGCGACGCAGACGATGATCGGAAGGACAGCGAGAAATCCGATCAGCCCGACGACGCTGGACGCCGTCCCCGAGCCGAGCGCCGACTCCACTGCGCCGACCAGCGTCATCCAGACGAACCCCGCGAGCAGGGCGCCGAGCAAGGCACCGATGTTTCGGAGGAAGTGCGCCGGTCGCTCGACGAAGAGGATCGGCTGGCCGCGATCGTCGCTGACGTTGTACCGCTCGTTGATGCGGAGCGCCTGCTGCCGGAGCAGGAACACGTCGCGACCGAAGATCGGGTCCGCCTGTGTCTCGGGAGTGAACTCCGTGGTGCCCGCGCGTACCGCTGCGCCGCACGAGGGGCACTTCACCATCCGTCCCGAAAACTCGTCTTTCAGCGAAAAGCGATTCGTGCACTCGCAGGTGACGGTCACGGGCATCGGACGCTCCAGGGTGGGGTGAGCGGTCAGGCTTGGCGGCTCGGGGCGAGCCTTGCAGGAAGGATCGCCAATATGTGAAGTCGGGTGGAGACGGGAAAGACGGTTGAGACTTCCTGTCCCACGTCTCACGGGAAACGTCAGGGCGCGCTGGACGCACCCGCCGGCCGCACCCGGAGCGCGAACCCACCTGTAGCGAGCATCGGCACGCTCAGCGTGTCGCCGCGCCTGACGCTCTTCTTCTCGATCACCAGCGCCGTCTTGTCGGCGCCGTCGCGATAGACCTCGGCGTCGTAGCTCACCCCGTCGCTCAGGAAGGTGAGCGCGACGTTCGCCGTGCGCGCGTCCCGCGTGATCCCGCCGACGAACCACGCGTCTCCCTTCCGCCGCGCGCAGATCGCGTGGCTCGAGGGCATCCCGTCGACGTAGCGGGTGTCGTCCCACGACGACGGGACCGCCTTCAGGAACTCGACGCCTTGGAAGGCGAGAATGCGATCGTAGCGCTCGGCGAAGATCTGAATTCCTGCCTCGTATAGCACCGTCTGGCCGAGCTGATAGGCGAGCGACCCGATCGAGCGCTGGAGGTGGAACGGCGTGTAGCTGACCGGTCCCATCACATTGCGCACGTAGGGGATCGTGAGGTCGTGCTGGAGGTTCTGGGTGCGCCGCTCCAGCCCATAGACCGATTCGGCGCTCGCGACGTGCGGCCACCGCCGGCGCTCGCCGGACGGGATGGCGGAACCGTGATACTCGACCATCAGGTGGTGCTTCGCCGCGATCTCGGAGAGGAAGTCGCGCACCTCGAGCCGCTTCTGGGTGTCCTCGTAGTCGTTGGTGGCGGTACCGGTGCTGTCCTGCTGATCGAAGAAGTCCAGTTTGACACCGCGAATCCCCTGGGATGCAACGTCGGCCATCCACGCTTCGGCGCGCTCACGCCGGTAGAGGAAGTCACGGTTCGCGACCTTGCCCCACGCCATGATCGCGACGTTGCGTGCCTTCGCGTACGCGGTCGTCTCCCGCATGTGCGGGATGCGATTCTGCCAGCCGGCGTCGGTGACGTGCCATTCCCATCCCATCTCGGCGGCGAAATCGATCCAGGTGCCGAGCTTCTTGCCGTCGCCGGCGATGTAGTCCCAGCTCGCGCGGCCGGGTCGGATCCACGGGGCATCGCGCAGCAGCGGCTCCGTCGGCGGGTTCAGGTTCTCCACCATCGCCGACTCGACGATCCGGCCGACGTTGCCGGGCGAGACGATCATGAACCGCCAGGGGGACGCGAAGGGGAGCGTGGTCTTCACCGGCTCCTTCTGATCCATCGGGAAGCTGACCGCGAGCGTGTTCTCCTGCCGCTTGAAGTTCGGGATGATGTAGTCGCTGTAGCTCGCGGCCTGGGCGACGAGCACGAAGTGCCCGCGGTCCGCGAGCTCGGCGAGCACCGGCATCGAGATGCGATCGGCGGTGACCGGGCCGAGTGGCGACTCGTAGCCGTAGTTGTTCGGGTGTGCCTGCCCCCAGTAGGTCACGCTGGCGCCCGTGAGCGGGAAGGTCGTGCGCTCGCTCGAGATCTCCACGTCACCCGCGCCGGACAGCACGTAGCGGAACGCGATGCCGTCGTCGTACGCGCGGAGGATGACGCCGAACGGCTGCTCGTCTTTCGCGAAGGTGAGCTCCAGCTCGTTCGCGTGGTTCACGTACGTCGAACGCTTCCCCACTGGGAGCCGGTACGTCTCGTTCACGACCCGACGCGTCTGGCGCACGAAACGCAGGCCGGCGCCGAAATCGCCGCGGTTGGTGGTGATGCCGAGCGCACCGCGCTCGACGAGCGTGGTCTTGCCGCTCGTCACCGTGAACGCGAGCCCGTCACCGCCGTGTCGCACGCTCAACGTGATGCTCCCGCTGGGCGACCTCACGGCGTATTGCGCGTGCGCGCGCGTGGCGACGGATGTCACGACGCACGAGGCGAGTAGCGTGAGCAGCCAACGGCGACTCAGGCACGGAAGGTGAGTGGAGCGCACGTGTTTCCCCCTCTCTGCTTCGGTAGCGGTGGTCCGCCGATCTCCCCGCAACTCTTATACAGTGGTCGCCAGGACTGCCGAAAGGGCGTCGTCGGCGTTTGGCCGTGTCAGGACCATGTCAGGAATACCGCCGCGACATTGCGCGATCCCCCTCCGCCACTCAGTATCACGATTCCGCGTCAGTCCTTTCCACGGGAGCACCTCATGAACATCTCGCGCGCAGCCTTTCTCCTGCTGATCCTTCCGGCAGGCCTCGCTGCCCAGCAGCCCGCCGCCGCTCCAACCGCCAATCCGATCACCACGGTGTTCCGTGGCCGGACCATGGCGCTGCAGCGCAACCTTGCCCAGGCCTTCGATTCCATCCCCGAGGCGAAGTTCAGCTACAAGCCGACGCCGGCGCAGCTCACCATCGGCTACGTCGCCCAGCATCTGGCGAACGACAACTATTTCTTCTGCAACCAGTTCGGCGACACGAAGGCGACGCGTTCGGAGCGGGAGACG
>DATFOL010000242.1:0-4914 GCA_035265545.1 Gemmatimonadaceae bacterium
CTGCGAGGAGGACGTGGTGCGGCAGCTCGCCGAGCTGCGACACTGCGCCGACGAGTACGCGTCGAGCGGCGGCGAGCTCGGCGAAGACGACTTCTTCTCCGCCGAGCAGAATGCGCGGCTCGTGGCGAACGCCGAGCGCTATTACCGCTCGATGTTCCATGGGCGCGTCTCGTCATGGAACCTTCGCGACACCCACATGGCCGAGACGCTCAAGGCGGTGGCCGATCGACTGGAGCGCGACGGCGGCGAAGCGAAGTTCTGCGTGTGGGCGCACAACTCCCACCTCGGCGACGCCCGCGCCACGCAGATGGGGAGGGGAGGTGAGCTCAACGTCGGGCAGCTCGCACGCGAGCGGTTCGGCAACGCGACGTGTCTCGTCGGATTCACGACCTACACCGGCAGCGTCACCGCCGCGCACGACTGGGACGAGGCGCCCGGTCGACGAGTCGTCCGGCCCGGCCTCGCCGGGAGCACCGAGGCGTTGTTCCATCAGGTCGGCGATCCACGGTTCCTGCTCGACCTGCGTAACGCCGACGTCCGCGACGAGCTCGCGGGCTCGCGCCTGGAGCGCGCGATCGGCGTGATCTATCGACCCGAGACGGAGCGGCAGAGCCACTACTTCCACGTCGACCTGCCGCGGCAGTTCGATCTCGTCATTCATTACGACGAGACGCGCGCGCTCGAGCCGTTGGAGCGCAGTGAGGGCTGGGTGAAGGGAGAGCCGCCGGAGACTTATCCGTTTGCGGTCTGAGGCCCACGCGTGGACGCGGTGCGTTGGTGAGTGGGATCGTGGGCTCGTTGGTCGGTTCGGAAGTGAATTGAACGGCGCATGCCACGAACCGGCGTGGAGACTCCACTGAGAGATCTCCACGCCGGTTCGTGGCCCCTTCGTGGTTCAACACACCAATCAACCGACCAACCAACTAGCGATCCAACTCACCAACTCACCACTCAGAACGGACTGAACCCCACAAGGAACTGTCCATTCTGCGCTTGCGTCACCGACGCTTTCAGCAGCACACGATCGAAACGGTTCTTCGGATGATCGTGGCTGTACTTCGTCACCTTGTAGCCGGCGAACACGCCCATGAACGCGCCGGCGAAGATGTCGCTGGCCCAGTGTTGGTCGAGCTGGATGCGCGCGAGGCCGGGCAGCAGGCCCGCGGCGAAGAGGACGGGCGCCACGTATGGCGTGGCGCGTGGGTGGCGGCGGTGCGTTTCCATCGACAGCACGGTGGCGACCGCCATGCTCGACGACGTGTGGATCGACGGGAACGCGCGGTTCTTGAACTCTCTGAATCCGCGGAACGGCTCGAATTCGTACTGGTTGGTGTCGGCCGTGACCCATGGCCGCGTGCGACCGAGCGGCCCTCGAATGAGTTGGCTCGCCACGCTGGCGAGCACCACCGACTCGGTGGCGTGCAGCGCGACGTCGGCCATGGTCCGAGACTTCGTCAGTCGACCGATGCCGTAGAAGACGATGCCGCCAACCGTCAGCGTCGTCTCGTTCACCTTGCTCGCCGCGTTGGCGAAGTCTTGCACCGAGTTGTCCTGAAAGCGCGACTCACGCGACGCCACCGCGATGTCCCTGTCCCACACCGACAGCAGCGCCGCGGTGCCGAGCGCGACTCCCGAGATCGCCAGATCGCGACGCGTCAGGAACGTCTTGTCGCCGCGCGACGTGGTATCCGAGGTCTGCGCGGTCGCGGTTTCCGCGACGAGCAGCAGGGCGACGGCGAGACGAGCGGCATGACGCACGGTGGACGGCTCCGATTTGTGAGGGTCGTGAGCCCGCTCGACAATGCAGTCAACGTGCCCATCTGCTTCCGCCCGCCACTCGCGCACGATATCCTTTCGATGGCATCGACTGTGCGCTACGACACAGAAGGCTCAACCTAGCGAGCGCGGCCGTCGAGACGAGGCAGAGGCGTCAAGGGGAGGCGGATCACCATGGGATATCGCGTCTTCAGGGATTCGCAGGGCACGGAGTGGCAGACGTGGGACGTCGTACCGCAGCTGACGGAACGCCGCGAGGAAGAGCGTCGCGTGCGCATCGCGCCGGTGGAGCACGCCGACCGCCGCCGGGCGCCGGACCGCCGCGTGATCAAGGGCCGCCGGCCCGGACTCACGGCAGGACTGGATAGTGGTTGGCTGTGCTTCGAGAACGCGCTCGAGAAGCGCCGGCTGTCGCCGATTCCCGACGATTGGGAGCGCTGTTCGGCCGCGGAGCTCGAGAGCTATTGTCGAGAGGCGAAGCGTGCGCCGCGTCCTTCGACGGCGGCGGAGCTGAACGACCTCGCGCGAATGCATCGGTAGCTCGCGCGTGAGCGGCGCGGGCCGCGAGCGATAGCATCGTCGTGCTCGTTCTGCTCGCCGCGCTCCAGGGAGTCGCGCTCGCCGTCCTGCTCGCGCGACTCCTGCCGGGGCGGCGACGCCGCCCGGCCATCGCGCCGCGACCAGAGGCATCCGCCGCGGACGGCGACGTCACCGTGGTGGTCGCCGCGCTCGACGAAGCGCGCCGCATCCAACCCTGTCTCGACGGCCTCTCGGCGCAGGGCACCATCGTGGGCGAGATACTCGTCGTCGACAGTGGCAGCGGCGACGGAACGCAGGACATGGTGCGCGAAGCCGCTGCGCGCGACTCACGGATCACGCTGCTGCGAGATCCTCCACTGCCACCGGGCTGGGTGGGAAAGGTCTGGGCGCTGCAGCACGGGCTCACGCATGCGCGCGGCGAGTGGGTGCTCGGCATGGACGCCGACACGATGCCGCGTCCGGGTTGCGTGGGCGGTGCGCTCGCCTCGGCGCGCGAGCTCGGCTACGATGCGGTCTCGTTCGCGCCGCGATTCCGCATCGACTCCGCCGGCGAACGCTGGCTGCAGCCGGCGCTCCTCGTCACTCTCGTGTACCGCTTCGGTGCCACCGGCACCAGCGCCGATCCGGAGCGCGTGATGGCGAACGGCCAGTGCTTCCTCGCGAGGAGGGCGGTGCTGGAGGCTGCTGGCGGCTACTCGTCGGCGCGCGCTTCGTTCGCCGACGACGTCACGCTCGCGCGCACGCTGGCACGCGCGGGCCGAAGCGTCGGCTTCCTCGACGGCTCGCGGCTGTACGACGTGCGCTCGTACACGTCGGCGGGCGAGGCGTGGCGGGAATGGGGCCGCTCGCTCGATCTGAAGGACGCCACCACCCGTACCCGACAGTGGACCGACGTGCTGTTCCTGCTCGTGGTGCAGGGGACGCCGCTCGCCGCACTACTCTGGCTCGCGGTCCGCGCGCTGGCCGGCCAGCCCCTCCCTACTGGCGGCCGGCTGCTACTCGCGACCTCAGCGATGCTGGTGGGCATCCGGGTGCTGATGCAGTTCGCGATCGCGGGATCGTACGCGGAGCGTGGCGTCCCGTTCTGGCTGGCGCCCGCCGCGGACCCGCTGGCGGCGCTGCGCATCCTGATCTCCACCCTGCGGACGCCGAAGCGCTGGCGGAGCAGGGAGTACGGGCGGCTCGGCGCCTGAGGCGCTCCTCACGCCCGCGCTGTCGCCAACCGATACTCCAAGGCATGATTGCCGCCCCGGGCGTTCTGCAGATCGCCACCCGCACCGCTCTCGTCGTGGACGACGAGGTCGTGGTGCGCACGGTCCTGCGGCGCTTCTTCGTGCGCCAGGGCTGGACGGTAGTCGAGGCGGAGACCGGCGAGGAAGCGCTCGCGCTCGTGTCCGGCGACGCGACGCCCGAGATCATCGTGTGCGATCTCAACCTGCCCGGGCTCTCGGGGACGGACGTGTGCCGGCTCATCTCCGAGACGCACCCGGCGCTCGCCGAGCGGCTCGTTCTCACGAGCGGCGATCCGATATCCGCTCGGCTGGCGGTCGAGCGCGAGGCGCTCCACTGCCCGGTGCTCGGCAAGCCGTTCTCGCTCGCCGATCTCGCGCGAGTCGTGAACGCAGTGTCGTCGCCCGAGTAGACGCCCCCCACGCGGGTCGCGCCTACAGCGGCCACCGGTCATCTTTCATCCACGATGACCGACCAGAACGCCACGCGCACGGCCGCCGAGCGAGCGCGCGCTCATCCGCCCGAGACCACCGAAGGCTGGTACGCCTTCCACCAGATCCTCTCCTTCGACCGCGCCGCGCTGCGCGCCCTCGAGCCCGACGAGCGCGCACGGCTGCGCCTCGAGGCGGAGACGGCGCTCGACGCGGCGGCGTCGCCCGCGGCAGGGGGTTGGAGCGCGGTGGTGCCGCTCGTCGGATCGCGCGCCGACGTGATGCTCGTGCACTTCCGTCCGACGTTCGACGGCATCGGCGACGTGCAGCGCTCGCTCGCCCGCGTCGAGCTGCTCGACTACCTGCGGCCGGTCTACACCTTTCTCAGCGTCACCGAAGCCGGCCTCTATCACGCGAGCGCGCAGCTCGCGACGGAGGCGGCGGCGCGCGGCGGCGCGGTCGGCGACGCCGCCCATCGCGAGGCGATGAACGCCCGCGTGGAAGCCGAGCGCGCAAGCGCGCACGTGCAGCGTCGGCTCTTCCCGCCACTTCCCGCCGAGATGCCGTACGTCTGCTTCTATCCGATGTCGAAGCGACGGGTGCCCGGGCAGAACTGGTATGCGCTGCCGCTCGAGGAGCGCAGCCGCCTGATGATGGCGCACGGCATGACGGGCCGCGGCTACGCCGGACGGGTGATGCAGGTGATCACCGGCGCGCTCGGCTTCGACGCCTGGGAATGGGGCGTGACGCTGTTCGCCGGCGATCCGCTCGCGTTCAAGAAGATCGTCACCGACATGCGGTTCGACGAAGTGAGCGCGCAGTACGCCGAGTTCGGCGACTTCTACGTCGGCCGGGTCAGTACGCCAAGGGAGTGGTTGAGCGACGTATTGTAGCAGGTGAGTGGGTTGGTTGAAGCGTGAGATCGTGAGTTGAACGG
>DATFOL010000243.1:0-4202 GCA_035265545.1 Gemmatimonadaceae bacterium
CGTGGTCGTCGGCACGCTGACCGCCAAATGGTACGAGCGACGGACGCGCGGCTCGGCCAATCCCGAGCGCACCGAGCGGCTCGGGACACTGGTCGCCTCCGGGCTGATCGTTGGCGAGAGTCTGTGGGGGGTGCTCAACGCGGGCCTCATCGTCGCCTTCTCGAAGGAGGCGCCGATCGGGGTCGTGCCGGGGGACTTCGCGCTCGCGCCGTGGCTCGGTGTGCTCGGCTTCGTCGGCGTGATCGTGTGGCTGTACACGTGGATGGCTCGGCGCTCGATGGCGGTGCGGTGATGCGGCCCGCCTACTCGCCCTTCGCTTCCTCGTACGCCCGCGCTACCGCCGGCTGCGCGTAGAAGTTCGCGAATGCCTCGCGGCGCACGGGATCGCCTCCCGCGAAGCGCGCCACGAACGGCACGAAGTCGATCTGCTTCTGGAGGTCTTCGACGCTCACGCCGCGCTTCACCGCGTCGCGTGCACGCTCGAGCGTGAACGCGAGCAGCTCGCGCACCATGCCGACGTACGCGTAGTCGCGCTGGACCTCGCCGTGGCCGGGAACGAGGATCGTCGCATTGCGCCGCTCGAGCGCATCGAGCGCGTGGATCCATTCGGCGAAGTACGCCGTGCCCGGAAAGGGGCACGGCACGGTCACGAGATCGCCCGTGAGCAGCACCCCTTCGTCGGGCAGCACGAGGAACGCGTCTCCCGCGGTGTTCCCGCGCCCGGCCCGCACGAGTTGCACGCGCCGCTTCCCGAGCGAGATCGTGAGGCTGTCGTCGAACACGAGATCGGGCGGCGAAGGCGTGGTGTGCACCACCTCGGGCATGAACTCGGCATAGTCTCGCGTCGTCAGCCCCCAGGCGAGACGCACGGCGTGGGGCATCGCGCTGCCATCGCGCATCTTCCCCGTCGCGAGCCGCAGGCGCATCGTCGAATCGATCGGGGCGAAGCTGCGCATCTGCTCGACGTAGGTCGGCACGCGCTCGAGGATTCCGGCGCGCGTCGCGGAAGTGCCGATCACGGTGACGCCAGGGAACGCCTTCCGATACTCCGCGTTCCCGAGCGTGTGATCGGGATGCCAGTGCGAGTTCACCACCCAGCGCACCGGCTTGTTCGTCAGCCGCCGGATCTCGGCGATCTGGCGCCGAGTCGCCGACGGGATGTTGCCCGTGTCGAACACCAGGACGGCGTCATCGCCGATGATCGCCACCGAGTTGCCCGCCTGGAAGCTGCTCCGCTCTTCGGGTGTGATGAACGCGTACACACCCTCGGCCACGCGCACCGTGCGATAGGTCAGCACGGATGGGTACGACGCCGGCGACTGCGCGTCGAGGCGTGCAAGCGGTGCGACGGCGAGGAACCACGAGCATGCGTGGCGTCCGAAATAGTGCATGCCGCGAAGGTCGGCGGCCGCGACCGTTCAGCCTAGAACGGAATTGCTTGTGGTGGCCTAGAGCTGCGGGTCGGGATTCCACCAGCAGGGTCCCTTGTCGCGCCGCGCCTCGATCGCTCGATGACGCACGTCCTCCATCGCCTCATCTGACAGCGGGCGAAACGACCGTGCCGCCGCGAACGCTTGGTCCTGCTCGTTGGGGAAGCTCAGGCCAAGCAGCGCCACATCGGGGTTCAGCGCCAGTGTGTAATGCACGCACTCCGCCACGCTCAGGCGCGGCAGCACGGTCTGCACTCCCTCGATGCCGCCCGACGACAGCTTGCCGCGCGGACGGAGCTGGAGTGGCTGGTTGTAGCCGCTCACGTCGCCGAGCAGCTTGCCCGCGCCGAACGTCTTGAAGCATATGGTGGCCACGCCGAGCCGTCGCGCCATCGGAAGGATCTCAGTCACGTACCGCTCGTCGACGAACGGTCCGACGGGAAACATCACGACGTCGCACACGCCGGCGTCCAGCGCGGCGCGCAGCACGTCCGGATTATGCGACGAGATCCCGCGGAATCGTGTCAGCCCGCGCTGCATGCACTCGCTCAACTGCTCGAACCCGCCACCCGGCCGCAGCGACTCGTGCAGAACGTCGAGGTCCGACAGGTTGTGAAAGACGAACGCATCGGTGCTGTCCATCTCGAGCCGCGCGAGCGACGCCTCGATCTGCGGAGCGACGGCCTGGGTGAGCTCGTCGATCTTGGAGATGACGAACATCCGGTCGCGGATCCCGCGCAGCGCATGACCGACGACGCGCTCGGAGTAGCCGTCCTCGTAGTTCGGCGCGGTGTCGATGACGTTGAGCCCCGCGTCCACCGCGCGGCGGATCGTCGCTGCGCACCGTTCGAGCGGCACGCCGCGATCGGCGAGGTCGCCGATGCCGAGCACGCTGGCCATGAACCCGGTGCGGCCGAGCGCGCGACGAGCGACGAGCGGGTCGCTCACCGCTTGCGCTTCCCCCATTCCTCGCGCCCGACCCTATCCAGCTCTTTGAAATCTTCGTCGGACAGCTCGAGGCCGGCCGCTGCGACGTTCTCGTCCAGGTGCGCCACCTTGCTGGTGCCCGGGATCGGCAGCATCACCGGACTCCGCGCCAGCACCCACGCGAGCGCCACCTGTGCCGCCGTCGCGCCGAGCTGCGTCGCCACGCGCTCGAGCACCGTGCCCGCGCGCGTGAGACGGCCCGCGCCGAGCGGATACCAGGGGATGAACCCGATCCCCTCGCGCGCGCAGTAGTCGAGCACGTCCTCGCTCTTGCGCGCCACGAGGTTGTACATGTTCTGCACGCTCACGACTTCGAAGTACCGGCGTGCCTCCTCGATGTCGGCCACGCTCACCTCGCTCAGGCCGACGTGTCGGATCAAGCCCTCGCGCTGCATGTCGGCGATGACGCCGAACTGCTCGTCGCGCGAGACCTTTGGGTCGATGCGGTGCAGCTGCCAGAGGTCGATGCGCTCGACACCGAGGCGGCGCAGGCTCATCAGCACGCACTGCCGGAGATATTCCGGACGCCCGAGCTCTTCCCAGACGTCGGGGCCGTGACGCGTGTATCCGCCCTTGGTCGCCACGACGAGGCCATCGTAGGGGTGCAGCGCCTCGCGGATGAGATCCTCGCTCACGTACGGACCATACGAGTCGGCCGTATCGATGAAGTTCACACCGAGCTCGGGCAGCCGGCGCAACACCCGCAACGCCTCACCGCGGTCCGCGGGCTCTCCCCAGACCCCCTTGCCGGTGATGCGCATCGCACCGAAGCCGAGGCGATTGACGGTGAGGTCGCCGCCAAGGTCGAAGGTCCCGCTGAGCGTGGCAGTCGGTGCGGTCATGAATGTCTCCGGCGTTTGCGTGATGTGTGTCCTACGTCTCCGCACGACACGTACCCCACGCACAACTCTCGGGAGCTGCTGGAAGTTCGCTCGGCGCGCTCGCGCCAGCGCCTCGTCGTTCTCCGCGCCATCGGCGACAAGCAGTTCAGCCGCTCAACCGGTCGGTTTGTTCACGACCATCGGTCGTACGATCTTCACCGTGTATCCGTCCTGGGCGAGCAGCTCCGTCAGCACACGATCGGCGCTGCGATCGGCATGGATCAGGATGCCGGACTCGCGCGCGGCGGAGATCAGCTTCTCGCGCACCATGCGCTGCATCGCATCACGATCCTCCGGGCGGAACGGATTGAGCAGCCCCGCGCGCTCGTCGTAGGTCGTCACGTCGAGGATGTCGACGCCGAGCACCTGCGCGGGAGGGAGCGTCATGGTGATCGTACGAGACGTCGAGTCGATGCTCACGTCGGATCCTTGCGCGAGGTCGATGCCCGCGGACACCCGGCCGGTCACCACCAGCAGCGCGCGCTTGGTGGAGCCGAAGCGCGTCTGCTGATAGGTGACGACGTCGCGCAGCGTCATCTCGCTCGCCACGAGCTTCGCGACGGTCTCCAGCCGCTCGACGACGAGTTGCTGGGTGACGCGGGGCGGCGCCGGAGGGCCGGTGACGCGTCCGATGAGGCCACTGGTGCGACGCACGGCCGAAACGCCCGCGACGGCGATCATCACGAGCACGATCGCGAGCAGCCCCCACGTGAGGAGGCGGCGTGCGGCGACTCGATCCAGGGAAGCCATGTCGGAACATACCACCGATGCTGGACGATCCGTGGCTCAGCGCTTCGTGATGCCGTACTTCCGGAGGATCGTGCGCACGCTGTCGAGCGGGATCGCCTGCACCGTGCGGCCTCGGCTCGTGACCGAGGTGGCCATGAAGATGGAGTTGTAGATC
>DATFOL010000244.1:0-11316 GCA_035265545.1 Gemmatimonadaceae bacterium
GCGTCAGCCGCCGTCGTCGTACGGATCGCCGGGCCTGGGCGCTGGAGGTGGCCGGTCCGGCCGCCACCACGCATCGGGTGCCACGGGCTCGGGCTGCTCGGGTCCGACGTTCGCCGAGTCGATCGCCGCTTTGATGAAGTCCTCCGACGCGACCGGTGAGCCAGCGAGGCGGCGGAGCATGGCGAGCTGTCCCGCGTGGGTCATCGCATCGGCGAGCGGGCCCTGGAGGAAGCGCTCGTCCGAGATGGCGGCTTCGAGCGAGGTGTTGCCGAAGTCGGCGTGCAGCGCGGCGAGCGTGTCGTGGAAGCGCGCCACCTCGTCCGGAAAGGCGGCGAGTCGCGTCGGTGCGAAGGCGCCGCCGTGCAGCATGGTGCGGGCGTATCCGATCACTCCCGTCATGTGCCAGACCAGCTCGTGCGGCGTCCGCACGTTGGTCGCGACGCAGAAATCCCCGAAGCCGGGAGGCGCACCACGCAGCGCTTTCTGCGTGCGATAAGCGAGCGCGGCGAGGAAGTGCCGGAGCAGCTGGCGCGTGCCGCGGGTCACCTCAGGGCTCGACACTGTCGCGTGCGGGCATGGGGATGGGCAGGCCGAAGTGGGTGCGCGCCGCGTCGAGGATCGCGCCGTCGGCCTGTACGCCGCTGCCGAGCCGGTGCAGCTTCCCGCCCGGAGCGACGAAGAGGTAGGCGATCCCGATGCTGTCGCCCAAGGTGAGTGCGTGCGCACCGAGGGAGTCGCGCCACCGCAGGACGGAGTCGTTCGTCGCCACGACCTCCACGCCGTAGCGCTCGAGCACAGGCAGCGCGAGGCCGAGATAGTGCCGATAGTCGGCGTACGCCTCGTTGGCGTCGCCGCTCGAGTCGATCTGCGCCTGGGTGATCGGGAAGCTGCTCAACAGCGTCGGCGCGCTGACGACTGTGATCGAACTGTCGGGATGCGAGGCCACCGTCTCGGCGCCGGGCGGCGCAGCGTCGGAACGGCACCCCGCCACGAGCGCGACGACCAACGTGACCATTGCGAGTGCGCGGAACCTGCCCGACACGCGCGTCACACTCATGATGCTCCCTCCGGACGGTCGATCAACATCAGCTCTTCGCCGGAGAACTCTGCCAGCCACAGCGGGACGCCGTCGTCCGTCCTGCTCTCGACGAGGTAGAGACCATCACCGACATCGGCGACGACGGTGCCCCAGTCGCCCACCCGCGGCTGCGGTGGTGTCGCCGACGAGCCGGTGACGTCACGCTCCGCCGTGAGCAGCCGGATCACGCGAACCTCGTCGCGAGGACGATAGCCCGACGCTGCAGCACTCACGGAGCCCGCCGTGGTCCGAGGCGCGCGTTCATCGAGTCCACCCGAGTTAGGAGACGTCCACGCCGGCACCGAACGAAAATCAGCAGAGCATCGGATGCGCGCGCAAGAGTGGACGCGATCGATCACTCGGCGAACGCCGTGCCGAGTGCCGTCTCCATCCGGCGGGCGTGCGAGCCGCGCCAGTACACCCGATCGCAGATCGGACATCGACGCAACCGACCGGGCACCTCCCGCGCACCGGGCGGCACGCGGTCGGCGACGTCCTCGAGTCGTACGTCCAGGAGTGGTGCGTTGCAGACGAGGCACCGGGTGAACAGCTCGCGCGGTCGCGCGATGGCGCACGCCGCGACCACCTCGCGCAGCTGCTCGAGGGGCGCATCGCTCCGGATCTGCAGCGCGCGATGCGGGCGGAGCTCGCGCAGGAGATGCCGGTCGCGCGTCAGCAGGATGCGGTCTTCGCGTCGTGCGCGCTCGACGAGGTCGGAGTCGGGCGCATCGATCGGGAGCTGGACGGTGTCGCAGCCGATCGCGCGCAGCCACCGCGCGAGGCGGCCGAGCATCGCGTCGGCGAGGAACCGCGTCACTCCCCGAATCGCACCCGCCGAGTCTCGATCTCCTGCCCCGTCGGCTGGGTGAGGAGTCCGTAGAGCTCCGG
Organism: Gemmatimonadaceae bacterium; assembly: GCA_035265545.1. GTDB lineage: Bacteria > Gemmatimonadota > Gemmatimonadetes > Gemmatimonadales > Gemmatimonadaceae > AG11. The sequence continues at coordinate 1,967 of DATFOL010000244.1, forward strand.
ACGTCGCGCGCGCAGCCAACGACGTCCGGACGACGACGGAAGCTGCGTCGAATCCAGGTCGGCGACGACCATCGCGTCGCCCGCCTCACGCGTCTCGGCGATCACCTCGCCGTACGGATCGAGCACCATTGCATTGCCGGTGCGGATCTCGTCGTCGTCCACGCCGATGCCATTGCTGAACACGAGGAACATGCCGTTGTCGTGTGCGCGGCTCGGGAGCCATCGCATGAGCCAGCCGCGCCCCTTCGGGCCGCACAGCTCCGCCTCGCACGCGGCGGGATCCTCGTGTCGGCGCTCCCAGATCGCATGCTCCACGGGCTTCATGCCGCGTGGGCTCACCGAGTTGCACCCACCCGTCTGGTGCGGCGCGATGAGCACTTCGGCGCCGAGCAGCGCAGTCGCGCGTGCGTTCTCCACGATGTTGTTGTCGTAGCAGATGAGGATTCCCACCCGGCAGCCGTGCGGCGTGTCGAACACGGTATAGCGGTCACCGGCCGAGATGTGCGGATGCTCGAACACATGGAGCTTGCGGTGCAGCGCCAGGCGTCCGTCCGGCATGGCGAACACGTAGCTGTTGTAGATCCGCCCGTCGTCGCCGCGCTCGATGAGGCCTGCGCCGATGCTGAGGCCGTGCTCGCGCGACATTCGCAGCAGCTCCTGCGCGCAGGGACCGTCGGGCACCGGCTCGGCGAGCGCCTCGAATGCCTCGCGCGACAGCTTGCGCACGTGCCAGTAGCCGGTGAGGCACATCTCCGGACAGGCGAGGATCTCGGCGCCCGCGCGCTGGGCCTGCATGGCGAAGTGCCGCACGCGACCGAGGTTGTACGCCTTGTCGCCTGGTGCGTGCTCGAACTGAACCGTGGCCACGCGGATGTCGCGCATGGTGCTCCTGGAGTGATGTAGGCGCAGGAGAATTTACGCGGGTGCGCGGGTGCGCCAACTGCCACGAGGTTCAGTCGCCCGCGCGCACGGGCCACCGCACGGTCAGGAACGTGCACCCACCTTCCGATCGCCAGGTGTGCGCGAAGCTCGGCCCGTGCCAGAGCACGTAATCGCCGCACCGGGTCAACACGATCGACCGCTCCGCCCCGTCGAGATCGCGGAAGTCGAAGCGCATGTCCCCGTCGACGAGAACACCGAGCGAGTAGTGGAGATCGGGGTCTGCCCACGCTGGCCGCACGTGACCGGGGGGATGCACGTACCACTTGACCTGCACGTCGTGGCTCTGGCGCGGCGTGCTCGATGGATCGAGCCGCTCGCCGCGCGATGCGGCCCACTCGGCCAGGTCGCCGACGAACCACCCGCGCGACGCCGCGCCGGCGTCCGCCGCGTTCCCCGTCTCGAGCGCAGACGTACGTTCGCTCACGTCGCGTTCGGGATCACGACTCGCTGTGCGCGCTGAGATCCTCGAGATCGCCCACCGACGCGTGGCTCAGCTCGGAGCGCGACGCGAGCCACGTGCGCGTCGCCTCGCGATCGTTCTCGGTGGTCTGTGACGCCTCGCTGGTCACGACGACGGCCGAACGGCCGGCACCAAGCCTGCTGTGCGCGAGAAGGCCGCGCTCGTCGAGCAATGCACTCCACGCGCGCTGAAATGCGTCGCGCTCGGCCGCACCGAGTCCAGCGACCGGCTCGATGACGACGACGAAGCCGAGCGCTGGACAGGGCGCGGTCATCGCGCGTCAGTCGCGAATGCGTCCGAGAAGCTGGCGGATCTTCTTCGACGCAAACGCCATCATCTCGCCCTTCGCCTGCATCGCGCGCGCGACGAGGCTTGGCGGAACGCCGGAGGGTGACTGCGAGACGAGACGGTGCTTGCGGAGAACGCGGGCCGCCGCGAGGGACTCGGCGTCGGGATCGTCGACGAGGTCGGGTCCGAACGACGCGTGCGCCAGCCGTCGCTCGGCGCGTCGCCGATGGCGCTTGGTGCTCGCGACACTCTTGCGTGACGCCTTCGACGTCTCGCCGTAGGTGTTGCGCCGCTCTCTGGCGACGCTGTCCGCCATCCGCTTCTGGGTGTTCTTCCGCACCGGGTCCCTCCCGTGATCGACGTTGTGTCCACTCCGACACCGCAGGAGCCGTGCGCGATGTGGAGGGGCGGAACGACTCAGCTTCGTCGCTACCGATGCAACGATTCGTCGCTCGACTTGGTCACGCCAGCGAAGGGAGCTCGACGAATGAGGAAGTGCGCGGGACGCTGGAGATCGCTTCGAACAACGCCGGCGGCGGCACGACCAGCTTGCGCGCGCGGAGGTCGAGCCAGCCACCCGTGGAGCGTACCACGGCCGCTCGCTCACCGGCAGCGATCCAGATCTCGTTCTCGAGGGAGAAGCGCGCGCCATCCGGGCTCATCGCGGTGGCAGCGTACGTGACGGTCACCGTCTCGTGAAGTCCGATCTCGCGAAAGTACTCGAGCTCATCCTTGCGCACGACGGGCCCGATCGCCAGCCGGCGGAACTCGGACGGCGGAAAGCCATGCTCGGCGAAGAACGCGATTCGTACGTCGGCGGCGAGGTCGAGATACGCGGTATTCGCGAGGTGACCATTGGAATCCATCATGCGCCAGCCGACGAGGAACTGGCGTGCGTAGCGATCGGGAGAGGAAACGGTCAAAGGGGCCTCCCGATCGTGAGCTCGTCCGGCCGACTGGTGTCACCGGGCCAACGACCCTGGAACGCGAGACCCAGCAGCATGCCGGCGCCCCAGCCGAGCGACCCGTACACGGCGGAGAGAAGACCGACCAGGAAGGCAATTCCCCAGACCGCACCCAGGATGGCGCCGACGCGCGACCATGTAGTCGAGCCTGCAGGCTGCACGCGTACGCCCGGGCCAAGTCGCTGCAGCCATTCGGGCGGTGGCTCCTTTCCCGCGCTCACGGAAGCGGAGTCCGCCGTCTGGATCACGCTGCGCAGCGTGCCCCGCGGCGAGGCGACCATCATCGCGGCCCCGGCGACGAGCACGACGGCCGTCATCGATGCGCTCGCGGCGACCCAGTGCCCGCCTCGCGTGAGCGGGTGACCGCGTCGTCGGTGCAAGCGGCCGGCGATGGCCATGCCGATCAGCGCGACGAGCACCGAGCCGAGGGACACGACGAGTCCGCACAGCAGGAGCAGTGCGCCGGCGAGAAACGCCGCGACGCGCGCGATCGCACCCGACTTGGCGGCGACGTCGGAGACCGGGCTCGGGGTTGGCTCGACGGCGAGCGTCATGCGACCGCGGGCCGCCGTAGCCAACGCCAGTGCCAGCTGAAGAGCGCGAGCGAGAGCAGCAGGAGGAGCACGCTGCTCGTGATCTGACGCCGAGCTTCGAGCCTGACGCGTGCGATCTGGTCGGCGCGAAGGGCCGCGTACGTTGCGCGGAGCTCGGCGTCGGACGGCCTCGGTGCTGGTGTAGGCGTGGCGGCCCCTGGCATCGGGAACTGCGCGCGATCCATCGTGGCGCGATAGGCGTCGAACGACGAGAGCACGACGCCGTTCCAGCCGTACATACCGCTGCCGGCCAGCGGGTCGGAGAGGGTGAATGCCGTGTTGACGATCGTGCTGACGTTCGCCAGCATGACGACGATCGCGATCAGGCACACGGAATACCCATACAGCTGCGGCACGCGATCCGAGCGCTCCATGTGGCCTCCCTGGACGAGTGAGCTGCGGGCCAACGCGATCCACCCGGCCAGGCCGATCACGACGAGTACGCCCCAGAGCACCCCTCCGAGCGGAGACCCGATCATCCACGAGGCGCCCGACATCGCACCGTCGTCGAACGTGAACATGTGCTGCGACATCGCGTCTCGCGTCGACTGGTATGTGCGCTCGCCGCGACGAAACTACGGCGTCAGCCCGACCGTAGCCACGGGCGAAGCGCGCGACGCCGGCGTCAGCTCACTGAGGCGGCGGCGACCCCTGCCGCCGCTGCTGGTTCCCGTTGTCCATGTCGGAGAAGAGCAGCCACGGTCCGCCGCGGCTGCGACGGAGCGTCACCGTGTACTTCCCCATGTCGGGGACGTTGTTGCCCTCGCCGTAGCCGTACGCGCCGAGGATGTAGCCGGTGGTATCGCTCGCGGCGTACGCGAAGGCGCGAAGCTTCAGCGGACCACCGGCCTGCCCCTTGTATGCATTCGCGATCGCCGCACGGCCGCGGATCGGGTTGCGCCCCGATTGCAGCACGTATCCGTCCTCGGCGAAGAGCGCCGCCACGGCGGTCGCGTCGCCCGAGCGCCACGCGTGCTCGTAGTCGCGCAGCACGCGGTCGAGCGGGGGAGGGAGCGTGACCGAAGGGAGCGGCGCCGGCGGGCTCTCGGCGGATGGCGTATTCTGCGCTCCCGCGGTTGAGACGACGCTCGATGCACAGAGCAGCAGCGTCGCGAGAACTCGATGTCTCATGGTTCCACCTCGAGGATCAGGGATACTCAGTCGGCGGTGCGCCAGCTGCCGTCCGATTGCGGTATCCAGCGCACGCCGGCGCCGTCGAGCCAATCGCCGATCGGCTCGCCTTCGACGGCCTCCGATCCGAAGCGCAGTACGTTCCCGTCGGGATCGGCGACGTGCAGCTCGCGCGCACCCCATGGATAGTTGGTCGGCTGGTGCCGCACGAGCGCGTCGCGCCCCCGGAGCTCGACGTGCAACGCGTCCGAGTCGCTGACGCCGAAGTACACCCAGCTGCCAGGGTGACCCTGTTCGCCTTGCGTGAGCATGAGCGCCGCGTCGCCGCGTGTCACCTGTGCGAAGCCGCGGTCGCGCCAATCAAGGGCGAAGCCGAGGACGCCGGTGTAGTACGCGAGGCTCGTGTCGAGATCGGCGACACGGAGAATGGGTGTGCAATGGCCGAACGTGACGGAGGACATGGGGCAGCAATCGATGATCGGACCGGGAAATGCCGAAGGGGCGAATAGAGCGGGATTCGGTCGTTATCGCCAGTTCGTATCGCAGTGCATGCAGGTCGCTACCGCGACGCCGTGCGGTCCTTGCCCGCGAGCAGCAGCGACCGCGCCTTCTCCATGACCGGCTGCGCGCCGCCACCGTAGTTCGACATCACCGCCAGCGTGTAGTCCTCGCCGACGTAGATGTCGAGCTGTGAGTTGATCCCCGGGAAGCCGCCGCTGTGTCCGACGATGCGTCCGCCCGCATCGATGACGAAGCCGTAGCCGTATTCCGGCGACGACAGCTCGGGCTTCGGCGACGTGAGCAGGCGAAAGCTTTCGGGCTTGACCAGCTTGCCGCTCTTGAGCGCTTCGGCGAACCGCGTCAGGTCGCCCACCGTCGAGTAGCCGCCGCCGGCGGGCCCACCCCGAATGACGTGCATGAAGAGGTTGTTGCGGTACACCGGCCCATTGGTGGCGTCGTCCTCGCGCTCGTAGCCGACAGCGAGGTTCTTGTTCACGCGATCGAGCTCGTACGCGTCGGTGTTCGTCATCCCGGCCGGCTTGGCGACGTGCTCACGCACGTAGTCGAAGTAGTCCTGCCCGCTCGCCGCCTGGATCACCTTCCCGAGCACGAGCATGGCGGTGTTGCTGTACGCCCAGCGCGTTCCGGGCTCGAACTGCAGCGACTCGTCCTTCACCAGTCCCATCCAGTCGTCGACGCTCCGCCAGAGCGCGCGCGACTGCCGGTCCCACTCCGGCGTGAAGTAGCTGCCGAGCCCCGACGTGTGCGACAGCAGATGCTTGACCCGCACTTTCGACAGAACGTCGGGCTTCATGGCGCCGGCGGGGAGAAACTTTCCGAGCGTGTCGTCGAGCGAGAGCTTTCCCGCCTCGACGAGCTGCATCACCGAGACGGCGGTGAACATCTTGTTCATCGAGCCGAGGTTGAACTTCGTGTCGAGGGTGTTCCTGGCGCCGAAGTCCTTGTTCGCCTCGCCGACAGCCACCTGGTAAAGGGGCACCCCGCGCTTCGCGAGCAGTACGGTTCCCGAGAACACATCGCGGCTGGCCAGCCGATCGACGTAGCCCTTGAGCTGGGCGACGATCTCCTCGTCGCTCGGCCGCTGCGTGGGCGCGTCGGGAGCAGGCGCGGGCTGTAAGCGTACGCGCGCGATGCGTGCCGGGCTGCCGGCGAGAAACACCGTCATTCGCTGCCACGTTTCGAGGCGCACCGACTGCACGAGCCCGGACACTTCTCCCGCCTTGCTCGGCTCCACGCTCTTGAGCGCGACCTCGCCGAAGTTCGAGCGGAGACCGGACAACCGTTCCACTCGCTGCTCCGGCGGCACGGCGCCCTCACCCTGGTTGACGAAGTGCTCGTCGACGAAGCGACGGAGCGTGGTGCGATCGCCTGTGTTCATCACGCGGACGAGATCGCGAAGGAGGTGTTCGCCCGCGGTGCTCGTGGCGGCGGGTTGCTGCGCGTGAGCCGTCATGGGGAGTACGAGCGCAGCGAGAAGCAGCGGGACGAACGGAGTGGTGCGGTGCATGGACGAAGCCTCGGCGAGTCGGCGAGCAAGGAGAGCGATCGGCGATCGAGTGCCATCGAAGGTATACCTTATCGGACACGGGGCTCGTGGCCAGGGTTGCTGCCGGCGGCTAGCCACACCCCAAGCGACGGAAGCGCGCCGAGTCGAGACCCGGGGTCTGCGCGGCAGTGCGCTCCACGTGCGCGCGCCACCCTCGCGTCAGCTCTCCGCCAGCACCCGGCAACACACTCTGCTCGTCGAGCGAGTCGCTCCCCTGCCACAGCCGGCGCACACCCTCGCGCCCCCGCGTCGTCCAGAGATAGTCGACGAGCGTGCCCGCGAGCACGTATGCCATGGCGCGGTCGGCGCGCCAGAGCTCGGTGAAGCGATGCTGCAATCCAGTCGCCGTGAGCGTCGGCCGCGCGCGCAGCAGGTCGCGCCCGACGACGGCGATCGTGGTCTGCTGACATGTTCCGTCCGCGAACGTCGCCAGGCCTTCCGTCAGCCACCACTCGCCACGCTGGCTTCCCCACGCTCGGAACGCGACGAGATGCATCACCTCGTGCCGGGTGTGGGCGCGCACCGAGTCGTTGCGCACCAGCAGGATCACGTCGCCGTCGGCCGGCAATCGCGTCCAGAGTCCCTTTCCCTGCACCGGCACCACGCCCGCGAAGCGCGTGCGGGAGCGTGTCAGGAGCACGGTCGCGCGGGGTTGGTCGTCGATCGGCTGCTCGAGCAGCGACTCGGCATGGCGCCACGCGCTCTCGAGACTGTCGGCGACGCGAGCGAGCTCCCCCTCGCGTATCGGACGTTCGGCGAAGATCCAGAAGTGTGGCGACTCATGACGGACCCAGTCCGGACCACGCGTGCGCAGGAGCGACTCGAGGGTCAGCCGCACCGGATTCAAGGGCCGCACGTCGCCCTGCGCACGCGCCGGAATGCTCCCGATCGCCAGGAGGTACGCGACGATCCGGAGTTCACGCCTCCAGCGCACGATGGCTCACTCGACGATGGGGACCCGAACGATCCGCGGGTCGGTGAAGACGTCGAACTCATCCCGGCTCGTGCTAGAGAACTCCGACACCACCGCGCCCTCGGCGCCGCTCTGGAACCAGTGGAGCGTGTTCGGCGGAATCGTGAACTGCTCGCCGGGCGAGAGCACCAGCTCGTGAAATACCGTGTAGTACTGCTCGCTGCCGGCGGGCGGACGCGCGGTGCTCGTCGCCGGCGCCGGTCCCTCGACGAAGAGCCGCACGGTGCCCCACCGGCACCGAAACGTCTCCATCTTCCCCGGATCCGCGCCCAGGGGCGGGTGCCGATGCTCCGGACAGGTCTGTCCCGGGAAGAGCACCAGCTCCTTCGCGCAGTAGCGGTCGGTGTTCACGTAGGTGAGGAGCTGCAGCCCGGTGCGCTCGAGCTCCTCGAGTCCGAAGTCGGCCACCTCGATGCGAGCGCGCTCCTCCGGCGTGACCGCAAGGCCGGCGCGCTGCAACATCTCTGCCGCGCGACGCTGCACTCGTTCGACTTCGGTTCGCCGCAGCACCTGTGCCTCCGTCGTGACGAGCGAAGTGTGGCGCGTCGAAGCTACGGCACCCACGAGCCCCTGTCACCCGCACTCACGCACACCCGCACTCACGCACTCACGCACTCACGCACTCACGCACTCACGCACTCACAGCGGCGTCGACACCCGCAGCACCACCGCGCGACCGGGCCCGTCGGCGAACTCCTTGTAGCGGCTCATGAAGCTCCGGTAGCGCGTGTCGAACAGGTTGCGCACCGAGAGATCCACCGTCACCGGGCCGCGTGGCACCAGCCGCGTGAACCCCGCGCCGAGCGAGGTGATGGTGTAGCCGGGCGGAGCGACGTCGCGTGGATCGATGCGCGTCTGCCGCGCGTTGGACTCCGCGGTGAGGCTCACATACCGATTGCGGAGCATGCCGGTGTCACCCCCCTCGAGCCGCACGCCGTACACGAGCCGCAGCGGCGGGATGAACGTGAGCGGCACCGCGGCGGTGAGGTTCTGCCCGCGCACGTAATCGCCCGACGCCTGCAGCGTGAGGAAGTCGATCGGCCGGTACGCCACACGCGCTTCCACGCCGGCGATGCGTGCGTTCCCCTGCACCACCTGCAGCGAGTCGAACGCGCCGCCGCTCGTGCCGAACGGACGGAGGTAGACGTAATCGTCCACCCGGTTCACGAACCCGCTCAGCTCACCGGTGAGGTTCGACGTCGCGACGCGCACCCCGAGCTCGGTGTTGAGCGACGTCTCCACGCCGACGTCGGGATTGCCCCGCTCGAAGGCACGTGTCCCCTCGTGGAAGCCGTTCGCGAACAGGTCGGGCGCTGCCGGCGCCCGGAACCCGCGCGCAACATTCAGCACGAGGTTCACCGGCTCCGCCAGCTTGTAGAGCAGACCGGCGCTCCCGGTGACCGCCGAGAAGGAGCGCTCCTGCGCGCGCACGCCGATCGACTCGTTGCCGTCGGTGGCCAGGGTGCGCCAGTCGTACCGCGCACCGACCGTCGCCTTCCATCGGCCGAGCTCCGCCTGCTCGAATGCGTACATCGCCACGTTCCGGGTGTCGCTGCTCGGGATCAGGGTCATGGTGCCGCGATTCTCGAACGCGCTCGTCATCCCCGATACGCCGAGGGTGCCGTTCAGGGGACCGACCGGCGCATGGTGAAGGTGCGCCAACCCCGTCCAGTTCCGCACGAACAATCCGAGATCGGCATTCGTCGCCGCCGCGTCGGCGAACTCGCGCCGAAAGTTCTGCTCATAGCCCGTGTTCACCTGGAGCCGCCCGCCGCGAACCGGCGCGTTGAGCTCGAGCGTGGCGCGATGGGTCTCGATGAGCTGGAAGCCGGTGTAGCCCGGCGCCGCGACGGGATCGTCGAAGATCTCGATGCGCTCGTCGCGGCCGGTGTAGCGCGCCGAGATCGATCCCCACGGCGCACGGAATCCC
>DATFOL010000245.1:0-4797 GCA_035265545.1 Gemmatimonadaceae bacterium
TCCCCGCGGTCGATCTGTTGCCGGCTTCGTCGATCGCGATCACCGTGATGACGTTGTCTCCGCGCACACCGTATCCGGTGGTTCGAGTCGTGCCGATGGCCGAGTTCTCGTGCACGCCGTTCACGTACATCTCGTAGAGGATGACGTTGCCCGGCGTCACGTTGTCGGTGGACGCGCCCCACGAGACCTGAATCTCGATGTCGCCATCGTACAGGTCAGCGAAGACTGGAGAGGGCTGCGTCGGTGCCGTCACGTCGCTCCCGTCGTTCGCCTTGGTCGTGACGGTGAGCGGTGCGCTGACGGCCGACACGTTGCCGCCGGCTACGTTCTCGAAGTAGTCCCGCGCCTGCGCGGTGAACGTGTAGGTGGTCGCCGGCTGGAGGAGAGTGAACGTTCTCGACGTCGCGGAGATCCATCCGCTGCTGATCCGAACGCCGTCCCTGGTCACGATGTAGGAGATCCAGGGGCTGTCGTCGGTCGATGACCACGCCAGCGAGATGTGCCGCGTACCCACGCTCGTCACCGAGAAGGTGGGGACCGTCGGCGGTGTCTTGTCCAGCGGGAGAGACACGGTCACGGTGTTGCTGCTCGCCGACGTGTTTCCGGACGCGTCCAGCGCGTAGACCGAGAACGAATAGGTGCCTCCCGCCTGAAGGGGAGGGTGCGGGTACTTCCACGTGACGCTCGTCTGCGTGCCGGGCACGGTGATCTCGCGTCCCCAATTGTCGCGGACCCGATACGAAGCGACGCCCGCCACAGCGTCCCAGGCCAACGAGACGCTCCACGACGTGTTGCCGGTGGAGACGAGGCTCAACGGCTTCGCCGGAGGCTTGCCGCCCCCGGACTTTGCCGATGAAGCGGCGCCTGGCGCCGTGATCGACGACGCGTCGGGTCGAACGTTCTCCTGGCACCCAGCCGCCGCGACAAGAAGCGATCCTGCCAGAGCATACCCCAGGGACTGCCGAAACGAGGACATGGGACGCCTCCGTGGGACAGAGTAGTCGAGATGGTCGCCGCGATCTCGATCCATGAGGACGCGCGGAGCGGCGTCCGGGCCGGCGGCAAGCTGGCAGAGTGTGGGACGGCGCGACGGACGACATTATTCCGCCCCCTTCGCCGCGCATGAGACCCACGTCGGGCCGCGGTTCAGGCCGAGCTCGAGCGTGAACGAGGGTTGGAACCGTGCGGCCAACCTGTCGATTTGCTCCGACCTCGTTCGACGAGATACCGAGGGCCGGGGTGAGACTCGCCGTCACATCGCGATCGCGCGAAACGTCAGGCGAGCAGCCATCCGGCCTGCGAAAACTCCGCCGACCCGAACCTCTCACGCGATTTCCGATGTCCTCATCGACCAGTCCCTTCCCTCCTTCGCTCCGGAGCCTCGACGGCCTCGACGGCGATCCGACGAACCTGTTCCGGCTGAATCAGAACATCCCGCCGGGGCGCTGAGCGAGCGGCGTCGCGCGGTGAGCTTCGCGTCGAAAACCTTCAAGGCAGATCGGCGCGCACGCCGGCGTTGATCGTCGCGCCGGTGAGCTCGGTCCACGCGTCGGTCGTCCATCGACCACCGCGACCGCGCTGCGGCAGCACGAGCGGATCGAAGCGCGTCTGTCGCACGCCGCCGAGGTTCTCGCCGTTCACGAAGATGCGGGTGCGGCGGGATCGTCCCACACGCCACTCCCCGAGCAGGCCGACGAGCAGGTAGGGCCGGCTCTCGGTGCGATACGGGTTGTCGTCGAGCGACTGCCGGCCGGTGTAGAAGAACTCCAGCCCGAGTCGGCCATGCGACTCCTTCTCCCAGATCACGTCCACGCCGGCGGCGTGACGCGGCGTGAGCGGCGCATCGCGTCTCACACCCGGCTCGCCGGGGTCCTCGTCCGTGGAGCGAAGATGGACGTAGGTACCGAGCAGGCCGAGCTCGCCCGAGAGCACGTTCTCGATGCGGAGACGCGCGAACATGTCCGCGCCCCAGTTGGTGGTCGGCACCGACGCGTTCGCGAGCAGTAGCCTCGAGCTTCCGGCGACCGGCTGCCGTGGCGAGTCGCGCGCGAGCAACGGGTGCTCGATGCGCGACGCGAACGCCGTCGCGTTGAGCTCGAGTCGTCCGAACGCCGTTCGCACCGGACCGCCCACGTCGAGCGAAGCGCTGCGGGCACGCTCGGCGACGAGGGTGGAGCGTCCATCGACGATGTACGGCTCCACCGACGAGAGCGTCGTCGCGTCGACTTCGTCGGTGAACGGCGTGGGTGCGGCGGTACCGGTGCCCCCCGAGAGTCGCGACGTCCATCCGGCGAGCGCGCCTTCAGACGGGCCGCGCAGCAACAGCGACAGGCGCGGATTCACCGCGGTGCCGTAGACGTTGTGCGACTCGGCGCGTACGCTGGCCGAGAGCGACAGCCGCGACGCGACGTCGACGTCCACCTGGGCGAACGCGGCGGGCACCGAGTGGGTGTAGTCGACTCCCGCGACGTCGGCGGCACGATACGAATCGCGCTCGTACGCGGCGCCGGCGACAGTGGTGAACCGGCCACGCGGCACGGCGAGCGCGGCTTCGACGAAGTCCGTCCGATGCCGGTCGTGCTCGAGCAGGCCGCCGAACCGATGGCCGTGCCGCTGACCGACGAGCACGCCGCGCACGGTAAGGATCGCGCCGTGGAGCGGCGTGTCACTGGAGTCGGCGATCGCCCAACGCGCCAGCGCGCCCACGTCGGCGCGCCGGGTGCGCAGGCCTTCGACGAACGGACCGATGCCGCCCGGAATTCCGCGCCCCTCCGGCGAGCCGCCGTTCCGATCCTCGGCGGTGAATCCCGCCGTGACGAACGCGGTGCGTCCCTCTCCGTCATTGAAGTAGAGGCGCGGCCGGACGACGCCTCGCGAGTAGCCGGGGATGTCCATCCAGCCATCGTCATCGACGTCCTGCCGGGTCTGGCCGTGCGCGCCCGCGAGCAGCGTATAGCCAACTCGGCTCGTGATCGGGCCGGAGCCGAAGAGGACGCCGTCGCTGCCCCCGCGCGAGGTCCGGTTCACGAGCACCGTTCGCGCGGTCTCTCGCGACGGCCGCCGCGAGATCAGGTTGATGACGCCGCCAAGCGCCGAACCGCCGTACAGCGCCGACGCCGAGCCCTTGATGACTTCCACGCGTGCGAGGTCGAGCGGCGGGATCTGCATGAGCCCAAGGCCGCCCGCCTGTCCGTACAGTGGAAGCCCGTCGGAGAGAACGAGCGAGTACCGGCCACGCAGCCCCTGGATGCGCACGCTCGCGCCGCCGAGCGAAGGGCTGCTCGACTGCACGCGGAGCCCGCTCGTCTCGTTGAGCATCATCGCGATGTCTCCCGGCGTCATCGCGACTTTCTCGGCGATCTCCTCCTCGCCGATCACCTCGACGCGAAGCGGTGTATCCTCGACGCGTCGCTCGCCGCGCGTGGCGGTGACGACGATCGTCTCCAACTCGGTCTCCTGCTCCTCGAGCGCGATGGTGATCGCCGTGTCCCGTCCGGCGCGAAGCGTGAGGCGCAGGGTGTCGGGGCGGAGGCCCAGGCGCCCGGCGACGAGCGTGTGCGGACCGGCGGGGAGGCGAAGCCTCGCCATGCCCAGGGCATCGGTCTGTGCCGCGGTCTGGGGTGATGCAGGTTCGTTCGTGCCGGGCGAGTCGCGCACGCTTCGCACGACGACGCCGGCGGCGGGCGCGTCGTCGTGGCGCACCGTGAAGGTGACGCTCGCCAGCGAGTCGTTGCGCGGTGGTGCTTCCTGCGACGTGGCGACAGAAGTCGCGATCGCGAGTGCGGCGACGAGGACGAGCGCAGTGGGCGGCATACAGGAATATCATCGGGGTCGCGGAGGCTTGCAGCCGATATCCGGCGCTCGTACGTTCGCGGATCGCTTGTCCAGGAACGCTCGATGTCGCTTCCAGCCGACCGCCAGCCCGACGTCACGCGCCGCGACGCCGTTGCTTCGATCCTCCAGGCCGCGCTCGTCGCGCATCCGCTCGGCAGCCGATTGCTCGTGATGGCGGGGCCATCGCTCACGAGCGGCCCGCACACCGACCTGCAGCCCGTCGTCGCCGAGGTCCGGCGCCTCGTCGAAGCGATGGCGTACCTCGGCGAGCCGTTCAGCGACACAGATCGGGCGCGGCTCGACGCGGCGGCGAACATGAGCGACGAAGCGCGAGCGGTCGCGGAGATTCAGCGCATCCTCGACCCGAAGTGCCTGCTCGCCGTGCGCATCAATCCGGAGAGTCGAGTCTCGGTCGAGCGCGGTGCCGCGCCCGCCCGATTGGTGGAGCGCGGCTGGCGCGCCTTCCTGATGAAGGTGCGCAACGAGGCGGGAGTCACGGGCGCGCTCGATGCGGAGAGTCCGCAGGCGCGGCCCGTCTACCGGCCCGGCACCGGGAGCTCGATCGCGCCGCGGTCCGTCCTGCCGGCGGATATCGCGGACCGCTGGCTCGCCCTCGAGACGTTCGTCGGCAAGCCGATGGAGCCGAAGCTCTCCGGTCTCGACCTCGAGTACCGGATCGTGCTGGCCTACAGCCGCGACCGCGGCCGTCGCGAGGCGCAGCTCGGCGCGTCGCTCGGCGCCGGTACCCAGGACATCGGATTCCGGAACCGGGTGGCGGTGCTGTTCGACATCGCGCCGTCGCATGATATCACACTGCGGGTACACGACGAGAACGGACGGCCCACCACGGCGTCGTTCGTCATCAAGGACAGGATCGGGCGCGTGTATCCGGCGCGCTCGAAGCGACTGGCGCCCGACTTCTTCTTTCACGACCAGATCTACCGCGCCGATGGCGAGAGCGTG
>DATFOL010000246.1:0-8529 GCA_035265545.1 Gemmatimonadaceae bacterium
CCGGATAGTCGTTCACCTCAACCGCCGTCTTTCCCACGGCGCGGCTCCACTCGAGCACGCGCTGCATCGTCTCGTCGGACGTCGCGAGTCCGCGGATGACCTCGACGAGCTGCATCAGCGGCACGGGATTCATGAAGTGCATCCCGATCACCCGCGCCGGGTGCGCCGTGCGTCCGGCGATCTCGGTGATCGAGATCGAGCTCGTGTTCGTCGCCAGCACCGCGGTCGGCTCGACGAATCGATCGAGCTCCGTGAAGATCTGGAACTTGAGCTCGCGCCGCTCGCTCGCCGCTTCGATCACGAGCGCCGCACCGCGCACGGAGTGGAGTGACGTGCTGGTGGCCACCCGGCCGAGGATCGCGCTGCGCTCCTCAGCGGGGATCGTGCCCTTCTTGATCTGCCGGTCGACGTTCTTCTCGATCGACTCGCGCCCTCGCGACAGCGCCGCCTCGGCGACGTCGATCATCGTCACCTGGAATCCGTGCTGCGCGAAGACGTGGGCGATTCCGTTGCCCATCTGTCCCGCGCCAACCACTGCGATGCGGTCGGACACCTGTCTACGTCTCCCCGCGGCGCTGCAGCCGCGTGCGATAGAGATAGCCGAGCCCCAGGAACATCCCGAGCGCCGCGGCAATGCCGCCTTCCGGGCCCCACTGCCCGCCGGTGAGCCACACCGGACCCTGGCTCACCGTGCGGTAGTCCGGTGCCTCGAACCGGATGCCGCTCACCGAGGCGTGAAAGGCCACGGCGAGCATCCAGTTCCAGGCGACGTGCGCTGCCGTCGATGCGTACACGCTGCGGAACGCGATGCGGATGGCACCGAGGAACACTCCAGCGAGGACGACGATGAGGAACGACTGCGCCGTCACCCCGGCGTTCCGCAGGTGCGCCGCGCCGAACAGGAGGCTCGTCACACCGATCGCCGCGCGATCACCCACGCCGTCGCGGAACGCCGTCAGCAGATAGCCGCGGCTGATCGTCTCCTCACCCAGTGCGGCGACCACGAGGAACAGCGTGAGCGAACCGGCCGCGGCGAGCGACGAGCCGTCCGGACCCGGGACGATCCGGAGCCACCCGGCCGAAAGAAGCAGCGCACAGGCGACGCCGATGGTGAGCGCGCCGAGGAGCCAGCCTTCGACGAGCGCACGCGGACGAAGCGCTCGTCGATCGAGGCCGACGTCGGACCAGGGGCGCACGTCGACCGAGCGAAGCATGATGGCGGTAGCGAGGACCGCTGCCACGAGCTGGAGCACCACCTGAAAGAAAAGCGCGCGTTCGGCGCTGAGCTGTCCCGCCGCCACGAATGCCCCAGCCGCCGAAGCGATCGCCACCTCCGCCACCACGAGGAGGAGGAGGAAGGCCACCGCGAGCGCGATCGAGCGGCCGAGCGTGCCGCGGGGCTCGCCCGCCGGCTCGCCGGTCAGGAAGGGCTTCCGCCCTGGCGTCCGGACAGCGCCGCTGCCACGATCGCCTTCACCAGATCGGCGGCCACGAAAGGCAGGACGCCGATCACCGCCGCCGAGGCGAGGCTGCCGGTGATGACCGCAAGCTGCGCCAGCCCGCCGAGGTACAACGCGAGGATGCCCGCCAGCGCGGCGACGAGCCGTGCGCCGAACTGCTCGCGACCGGCGCCGAGCCACCCGGCGACCGCGGCGGCGAACGGATAGGCGAGGAGGTAACCACCAGTCGGCGACAGAAGGCGCGCGAGCCCCGGCGGCCCGATCGGCGCGAAGACCGGTGCACCCATTGCGCCCGCGGCGAGGTAGAGCACCATCGCCGCGGCGGCGTCCAGCGGGCCGAGGAGCAGACCGGCGAGCACCACGACGAACGGCTGCAGGGTGAGCGGCACCGGCGTCCTCGGCAGCGGCAGGGCGAACTGCGACGCGAGCGCGAGCGCGACCGCGACGATGACGATGCCGACGGCGCGGCTGCGGGGGGTGCGGGCGGCCAGAGCCAGTGTGGTCATGTCACTTCCCTCGGGTGACGGAGAGCGCCACCGCGTCGCCGCCGCCGAGGCAGAGCGTCGCGAGGCCGTTGGTGAGATTCCGATCCTTGAGTGCGTACAGCAGCGTCGTGAGCACCCGGGCGCCGCTCGCGCCGATCGGGTGCCCGAGGGCGATGGCGCCGCCGTTCACGTTGACGCGGTCCCAGTTCCACTCCAGCCCCGCGCCGTTGGCGAGCGCCTGCGACGCGAACGCCTCGTTCGCCTCGATGAGATCAAAATCGCCGATCTGGGAACCCTCCTTCTGCATGAGGTTCCGCACCGCGGTGATCGGCGCGAAGAACAGCTCCTGTGGGTTGCCCGCGCCGGTCGCATACGCACGCACGCGGCCGAGTACGGGCAGTCCGTGGGCCTCGGCGTACGCCTGCGACGTCACCACCAGCGCCGCCGCTCCGTCGTTCAACGAGCTGGCGTTGCCGGCGGTGACGCTGGCACCGTCGCCCTTCCCGAAGGCGGGCTTGAGCTTCGCGAGTACGTCGGCGGTGGTGTCGGCGCGCGGGCCCTCGTCCGTGTCGACGATCGTGTCGCCCTTGCGGCCGCTCACCGTGACGGGTGCGATCTCGGCGGCGAACCGCCCCGCGCGCTGCGCCTCCACCGCCTTGCGATGCGACGCGGCGGCGAACTCGTCCTGCTGCGCGCGACTCACGCCGGCCTTCTTCGCGGTGTACTCGGCGTGCCCGCCCATGTGGACGTCGCACGACGAGCACCAGAGTCCGTCGCGGATCATCCCGTCGACGAGCGTCTGGTCGCCGAGCTTCACGCCGTTGCGCAGGCCGTAGAGGTAGTGCGGCGCATTGGACATCGACTCCATGCCGCCGGCGACGACGACCTCCGCGTCACCCGCCTTGATCGCCTGTGCGGCGAGCATGACGGCCTTGAGTCCAGAGCCGCAGACCTTGTTGATCGTCACGGCGCTGACCGTCGCCGGGATGCCGGCCTTGAGCAGCGCCTGGCGTGCCGGTGCCTGCCCGACGCCACCCTGGATCACGTTGCCCATGATGACTTCCTGCACCTCGTCGCCGGCGATCTCTGCGCGCTCGAGCGCGGCCCGGATCGCGACGGCGCCGAGCTCGGGGGCCGAGACGGACGAGAGCGCGCCGAGGAACCTCCCGATCGGCGTGCGCGCGGCGGAGACGATCACGGGGATGCGAGTGGCGTCGGGCATCCAGGAAATGTAATGCGCGACTGCGCGAAGGTCCTCAGGACGCTATGGTCGCCGAGCAAACGACGGAACGCGGATTTCGATGGATCTGAACTACAGAAGAGCCGGATCTGCTCCGCTCGGGGTCAGGATGCCCTGCGCAGTGCATCCCTCCTCTCCGTCCACGACTCCAAAGCTTCATTCTTTTGGCTGGGGTGCAGAGATCGCTCCGCCCACACGGAGCGATCCGGCCGTTTCCGTCCCATCCGTCTCATCCGCGTTCCGTCGTTTGATCAGCGCGAGGAGCGTACCGGGGCGCACGAGAGCAGCCGCGCGGAATCGCGGCCGCTAGACCTTCCCCGCCTCCAGCGTCAGCGCCCGGGTCTCGATCTCCCGCCGTAGCCGCGCGATGAACTCATCCACCCCCACCGGCGCGGGCTTCTGCCCCTCCCCCGCTCCTCGCGTGTTCACCGCCACCTGGTCCGCCTCCGCCTCGCGGCGCCCGACCACGCACATGTACGGCGTCTTCATCCGCGCCCCCTCGGCGATCCGGTACTTGAGCGTCTCACTCCGCGCATCGAGCGACGCGCGAATCCCTGCCGAGACCATTCGCTCCACGATCGCCCCCGCCACCGTTGCCTGCTCCTCCGAGATCGGCAGCACGCGCACCTGCTCGGGCGCGAGCCAGGTCGGAAACGCGCCGGCGAAGTGCTCGATCAGGATCGCGATGAACCGCTCCAGCGAGCCGCTCACCGCACGGTGGATCACCACCGGCCGATGCTCGGCGTTGTCTTCGCCGACGTACGTCAGGTCGAAGCGCTCCGGGGCCGCGTAATCCAATTGGATGGTGCCGAGCTGCCACGCGCGGCCGAGCGAGTCGGTGACGTCGAAGTCGATCTTCGGCCCGTAGAACGCGCCGTCGCCGGGCTTGAGGGCGTACGCGCGACCGGTCGCCTCGAGCGCCGACCGCAGCGCCCCCTCGGCGCGGTCCCACATCGCGTCGTCGCCGATTCGCGTCTCGGGGCGGGTCGCGAACTTCAGCGTCGCGGTCAGGCCGAACGACTCGTAGTACCCGAGGATGAACTCCATCAGGAAGCTGACCTCCTGCGGGATCTGGTCCTCGCGCAGGAAGACGTGACAGTCGTCCTGCGAGAACTGCCGCACGCGCGTGAGGCCGCTCAGCGCACCTGTCACCTCGTTGCGATGCAGCACGTCGAACGTGACGTAGCGCAGCGGCAGCTCGCGGTACGAGTGGCGCTTGGCGAGGTACATCAGGTAGTGCGATGGGCAGTTCATCGGCTTGAGCGAGATGTCGTGCTCCCCGCTCTCCGTGTCGAGCACGAGGAACATGTTCTCGCGGTACTTCCCCCAGTGCCCCGACATCTCCCATAGCCCCTTGTTGTACAGGAGCGGCGTCCTGATCTCGGCGAAGTCGCGCTGCTGACGCTCGCGGCAGTATTCGACGAGCAGGTTGTAGAGCGTCGTGCCGCGCTCCGTCCAGAACGGCGACCCGGGCGAGAACGGGTGGAACAGCACCAGGTCCAGCTCGCGGCCGAGCTTGCGGTGGTCGCGCTTCTTCGCCTCCTCGAGGCGATAGAGGTACTGGTCGAGCTCCTCCTTCTTGAACCACGCCGTGCCGTAGATGCGCTGCAGCATCTGCCGCCTCTCGTCGCCGCGCCAGTAGGCGCCCGCCGTGTTGAGCAGCTTGAAATGCTTCAGGCGCCCCGTGTCGGGGACGTGCGGGCCCTTGCACAGATCGATGAACGGCCCGTCGGTGTAGGTCGAGATGATCTCGTTCGGATCGGTGAAGTCGTCGAGGCGCTCGAGCTTGAGCGGATCGTCGACGAAGCGCGTGCGCGCCTCGGTGGGGTCCACCTCTTCGCGCACGAACGGATACTTCTCGGCGACGACCTTGCGCATCTCCTTCTCGAACGCCTCGAGGTCGTCGGGCGTGAACGGCGACGCGACTTCGAAGTCGTAGTAGAAGCCGTCCTCGATCGCGGGTCCGAAGCCGATCTTCGCGTCCGGCCGCAGTCGGCGCACCGCCGTGGCCAGCACGTGCGCCGCGGAGTGCCGGAGCACGCCGAGCGCTTCGGGATCGCGCTCGGTGAGGACACGGAACGCCCCGCCCCGCCGCAGGGGCGTCATGAGGTCCTGGACCTCCCCGTCGACCGACACCGCGACGGCCGCCGAGAGCAGCCGCTCACCGATCGAGCGCACGACGTCGGCGGGCAGCGTTCCGGCGGCGACGGTGCGCGTGGCACCGTCGGGTAGGACCAGCGTGAGCTCCTCGTCCTGGAGGACGGGAGCCGCGGAACGGTCGATCATGTTATGGGTCCGAGGAGCAACGGGTCCGGTCGCGTCAGCTCAGGAGCGGCGCGAGCAGCTTCGCATACTTGAAGTACGACACGACGCCCGCGACGACGGCGAGGCCGACGAGCACCCACAGCACGATCTTGCGGTAGGAGACCTCGTTGTCCGTCTCCGTGATCTCGGGCTCCGCCCGAACCTCGTGCGTCGGTCGCATTGCAGGTCGTTTTTGGGGTCGACGGGCGGCCTTCTTCTTGCACCGCTTCGCGAAACTTTCCCTCGTAAGCTATCCTTGCGGCTGACCCTACGCCACAGGTTTTCCGCTATGCCATATCTGCGTTTTGAGGATGACGACGAGTCGTCCCTCGGGGGCACCGTCACCACTGCCCTGCTCGGGGCCGTTGCGGGTTTCGCCGTTGGCATGCTGGTCGCACAACGCGTCGGTGGGTTCAGTGGGCTCGTGGAGAAGGCTCGGCGCCGCGGCAGGACCGACCAGGACGACGACGCAGCAGCAGCGGGTCCGGTCGTGGCGGACGACGACTTCAGCGAGTACGACGACGACTACGACGAGCTGGAGGATGAAGGAGTGCCGAATGAAGGGCTGGAAGAGCGGGTGCTCGAGGCGTTCCGCAATGATCCGATCCTCTCCGAGCGGGCGATCGACATCGGCGGGATCGGCGAGGAGACGATCGAGCTGGCTGGCTGGGTGAACAGCGAGGAGGAGGCGGAGCACGCGGTGGTGCTCGCGCGCGGCGTCCCCGGCGTGGAGACGGTCGTGAATCGCATCGCCGTCGGCGACGTCGAGGAGCGCATCCGCGATCACTCGCGCCGCGTCGAGGAGGGCGACGACGCGCTCACCGAAGCGCGCTGGGAGGGCCGCACGGTGGGCACCGGTCGCCCACGGCAGGGCACGTCGGACGAGATCGACCGCCACGCCGATCCGCGCGTCGAGCTCGTGGAGCGCTGGACCGCCGCCGAGGTCGAGATCGAGCAGGCAGCGGACGAGACGTCCGGCATCGCCGAGCGACGCGCCTCGTCGAAGAAAGCGCAGAAGGGCGATCGCACCGGCGGCGCTCCGGTCTCGCCGACGGGCGTCCCCAAGGGCGATCACGTCGCCGATCCGACGGCCGAAGCCTGACGCCCGCGGGGCGTCGCGTCGCCCCGCATCGACCTTCAACCGACATGACCCGCGGGTTAACTTCCGCGGGTCATGTCCATTTCCGAGCCACTCGAGCCCGCCCCCTCACCGGGGCTGCTTTCCGCGCAATACGATCCCGCCGCAACCGAGCCGGCGATCTACGCGCGATGGCTCCAGGCCGGGTGCTTTACCGCTGATGCATCCCGCGTCCGCCGCTCGGGAACCACAGAACCCGGCGACGACGTGCGTGACCTGCGCGAGCCGTACACGCTCGTCATGCCGCCGCCGAACGTCACGGCCATCCTGCACGTCGGGCACGGGCTGAACAACACCGTCCAGGACGTGCTAGTGCGCTGGGCACGCATGAAGGGGCGCGAGGCGCTGTGGGTCCCCGGCACCGACCACGCCGGCATCGCGACCCAGAACATCATCGAGCGGCAGCTCGCCCAGGAAGGACTCACCCGGCAGGACCTCGGCCGCGAGGCGTTCGTCGCGCGCACCGCGGCGTTCGTCGCCGAGACCGGAGGGGTGATCCTCCAGCAGCTCCAGGCGATCGGCGCATCGGCCGACTGGTCGCGCACGGCCTACACCTTCAGCCCCGAGCTGAGCACCGCGGTACGAGAGGCGTTCGTGCGCCTCTACGAGCGCGGGCTGATCTACCGGGGGCATCGGGTCATCCACTGGTGTCCGCGCTGCCTCACCTCGCTCTCGGACGAAGAGGCGGAGCCGCGGGAGACGATGGGCGCCCTCTATCATATCTCCTATCCGATCGTCGAGGCGGACCTGCCACCCGGCGAGGATCGTCGCGCGCTCTCCGTCGCCACGACGCGTCCCGAGACGATGCTCGGTGACGTCGCCGTCGCGGTGAACCCGAACGATGAGCGCTATCAGTCGCTCATCGGGAAGCACGTGCTGCTCCCGATCCTCGACATCCCGATTCCGATCGTCGCCGACGAGTACGCGGACCCCGAGTTCGGCACCGGCGTGGTGAAGATCACGCCGGCCCACGACGCGAACGACTTCGAGGTCGGCCGTCGTCACTCGCTCCCGATGCCGGTGGTGATCGACGAGCACGGCGCGATGCGCGAAGTCGCCGACGCGGTGGAGCGCGTGCCTCTCGTGCTCCAGGGGATGGACCGGTTCGCGGCGCGCGAGCGGATCGTCGAGATGCTGCGCGAGCGCGGACGGCTCGAGCGCAAGGAGGTGCATCAGCACAACGTGCGGCACTGCTACCGGTGCGACACGGTGGTCGAGCCGCGCCTCTCCGATCAGTGGTTCGTGCGCATGGCGCCGCTCGCCGAGCCGGCGCTCGCCGGCGTGCGCACCGGTCGCGTGCGCATCCTCCCGGAGAAGTGGGTCGGGGTGTACGAGCACTGGATGTCGAACATCCGGGACTGGAACATCTCGCGCCAGCTCTGGTGGGGCCACCGCGTGCCCGTCTGGTACTGCGACGAGTGCGATCCTCCGCAGAACGTGATCGTCGCGCGCGAAGATCCGACGAGCTGCCCGCACTGCGGCGGTCCGATCAGGCAGGACGAGGACGTGCTGGACACCTGGTTCTCGAGCTGGCTCTGGCCCATCTCGACGCTCGGCTGGCCGAACGAGAACTCGACGGACCTGCGCACGTTCTACCCGACGGACGTGCTCGTGACTGCGCCCGAGATCCTGTTCTTCTGGGTGGCACGCATGATCATGTCCGGCTACGCCTTCACGGGCGACGCGCCGTTTCATAGCGTGTACCTGCACGGCACGGCTCGCGACACCGAGGGCCGCAAGATGTCGAAATCGCTCGGCAATGGCATCGACCCGCTCGACGTCGTGCAACTCTACGGCGCGGACGCGCTGCGCTACACGCTGGTCGCCGGGATGGGACTCGGCGCCGACGTCATCCTCGATCCCGCCGATCTGGAGAAGTCGTTCGCGACGGGCCGCAACTTC
>DATFOL010000247.1:0-2951 GCA_035265545.1 Gemmatimonadaceae bacterium
GGGCGGGCGGCGAAGAGCCGCTCGACACGGGTCTTCCCGCTGGCGGCGCGGCGCGAGTCGAGGTCGCAGACGGCCAGCACGTCGGCCAGGTCCGAGCTCGCCACGCCGACCATGTCGTGGCCCTGGGCGATCCGGCCCGCGCCGATGTGGCCGACGCGCACGCGATTGCTCGGCGCATCCTTGCCGAGCAGCCGCGAAGGGACGACGAGCGGAGCCGAGAGCGCGGCGACGGTGGCGGCGCTCGTCT
This sequence comes from Gemmatimonadaceae bacterium, assembly GCA_035265545.1. Lineage (GTDB taxonomy): Bacteria > Gemmatimonadota > Gemmatimonadetes > Gemmatimonadales > Gemmatimonadaceae > AG11. Next base: position 248 of record DATFOL010000247.1, read on the forward strand.
GGACGAAGGCGCGACGCGAGATCGCGCCCGGGCGTTCCGGAGACTCCTTCATGGTGGGCCTGACCGGTTGAGGAGGAGCTGCATTGGACTATTCGCCGGCGGACGGCTCAAGTCATCCGATGACTTTGACGGCCGCGATGGCATTGTTACGCGGCCTCCTGGCGATCCGTTGCGGTCAGCGTTCTGAACGCATGGCGGGCTGTCCGAGCAGCATGTCGTGCTGCACGAGGCGGTAATCGTCCAACAGACCTCTGAACTGGGCGGGGACATCGGCGGGCAGCCATAGGCGGCCCGACGCGTCCTGAACGACGGTCCCCGCGACAGGTAGCACATGACGCACCGAGTCGGCGATTGCGAACAGGCCGGTGCGGGGAACCCCGATGCGCTCGAGCAGGTAGGCCGGCAGCAGGTTCAGGCTCAGCGTCGTCTCCTCGTGCGGGAGTCGGAAGTTGGCCCACACGAGCAGCGGCACGCGCAACAGCGCGCGTGTCTGCTCGGCGGGCGGCAAGCCGGCCGCCCGCTCGGTGATGTCTCGCACCGCATCAGACTTGAGCGGTGGCATATGATCGCCGACAATCGCGATCACCGTGGAATCCGACCGTCCCCGGAAATACTCGATCAGTCGGCCGATCGAGCGGTCCGCCACCCGGACGGCATTGACGTATTCCTTCGCTTCGGCTGCTCCCAGGGAACTCGGCGCGCCGAGAACGTCGAGGTCGGAGCCACGGTACGTCCCATAGTCGTACGGCGCATGGCTCGACGCCGGGAACGCGAAGACGAAGAACGGACGTTTCTGTTCGCTCGCCTTGATCACCGCGTCGACGACGGCGTCGTCCGGCGGCCAGTTCCCGCGGTCACCACGCGCGATGCCCGGCGCGCCGAACAGCCAGTCCGTACGCTCGAAGCCGAGCAGCGGATACACGCGCTCACGGTCGTAGTAGTAGCGCGGGCCTGCCGTCACCGCGATGGACGCATAGCCCATGTCTCGCAGAGTACGCGGGAGCGCGTCGATGGGGTGCCGAACGTACTGCCGATAGGCGAGCGAACGCGTGGGGAGGAACGATGTCGTCATCCCCGACAACACCTCGAATTCGCCATTCGCCGATCCGCCAAAAGTCTCTGGAACAATTCCGTAGCCGCCCACCTGCTCACGCTGCAGTGCGCGCAGGTTCGGCATCGGCTCCGAGGTGAAGCGCAGCCCGAGGTCGTTCGGGTCCATCAACGATTCGACGAGGTAGATGACGAGATTCACCCCGCCGGCACGCGTCGGACCTGCCGATCTCGCGGCGCCGTACCGTTGCAGCGTGCTGGCCGCCCGCTCGGGCGAGTAGCCGCGCGGCGCCTCGACGAACGTCGACGGAAGCTCCGAGACGAAGTTCAGCAGGATGCCGCCGACGCGCGCCATCTCGCGATGATGCTCTCCGGGCATGCCGAGCTTCTTCATGATCGAGAACAGCCGGTCTCGATGACTCGCGACCGGACCGGGGAGACGACTGCTGGGCAGCGACACCATCGTGAGGACCAGCAGCGGCGCGAGCGCGACGACGCCGATCGTTGCACGCAGGCCCCTGGTCAGGCGTGTGCGCCAGCGCAGGCACGCCACCACCAGCGCCGCGAGCCAGAGCACGAACGCGATGCTGCACGTCACGACCGCAAACATGCCGAAGAAGCTCGCGAACAACGGCATGAATTCGGGCAGGCTCAGAAGATCGAGCGGCTGCACGGCGGAGTGCATGTACCTGATCTTCATGAGCGTTGCGAACATCATCGTCAAATACAGCGGCGCGACCAGCAGCACCGACGCGGCCGCGCTCGAGGTCATCGCGAAGACCAACGCGAGGACCGCGAAGAGTATCGCCGTCGTCGTGAGCCACGCCCGCCAGTCGATCACCTCGATGGCGAGCCGGGACTGCATTATCGACCCCGACCTGACGAGCTGGAACGCGAGGTCGGAGGCGGAGACGAGCGCCGCCGCGGCGACGAGCAGCACCCCGAGCGCGGCGACTGGCGCGAGCGTCTCGTTCGTCCGCACTCGCTGCACGAGCGCGCGGGTGTCGCGCGGGAGGAGAACGACGGTCCACGCCGCGACGAGGGCTATCGGCAGCAGCAGTCGCAGGTAGTAATAATCGCTCCACCCAGCCGGTCTGAGCAGCGGCGCCAGCACTATTCGCAGCGCTCGGGTGCTTGCCAGCGCCAGCACTACGATGAGAACCATCCGGCCGGCGAGTTGGCGAGCGTGAGGCGCCGTGTCGCGAGTCTCCCCCGCCGCGTTAGCTTCTTCCGTCATGCCATCACGATTGCGAATCGCCTTGTTTCTGCTCGTCACGCTGGGCGTAACGCCGCTCTCCGGACAGGCCTCCACCGTTCCTGCCCCTGCGCAGCGGTCCTCGAGGCCGCCGTCACTCGCGACGCTCGACATCTACATCGTCGACACCGAAGGGGGCAAGGCGGCGCTCTACGTCACTCCGTCGAGCGAGACCGTGCTGATCGACACCGGCAATCCCGGCGCGCGCGACCTCGATCGCATCCTCGAGGTGTTCAAGGTCGCCGGGGTGACGAGGATCGATCACCTGATCAGCACCCACTATCACCAGGACCATGTCGGCGGCCTCGCGGCGCTCGCGCAACGGATCCCGGTGGCGCACTACCTCGACCATGGCGCGAACGTCGAGAATCCGGAGCAGGTGAGCGGCTTCCGGGCGCG
>DATFOL010000248.1:0-4914 GCA_035265545.1 Gemmatimonadaceae bacterium
TCGTCGAGCGCGGACGGATACGCGGCGTCGCCGCGATGGAGCTCCACGTCAGGGCAGCTCGACGTCGCGCACCGGTTGAACGACCAGCTTCCGCATCTCCAGCAGCCTGCTCCACCACGCCTGCTTCAGCGCGTCGAGGCCGGAACGCGCGGCCGCGCTGATGGCGTACACACCGAACGCGTCAGGCGCCTCGATCGGCGGGGGTTCGTCTTCGCCGAGAAGGTCCATCTTGGTGAAGACGACGCAGTGCGGCTTCGCGCCCAGCTCGGCCGAATAGTGCGAGATCTCGAGGCGAAGCTGATCGTACTCGGCCTGCCAGTCGAGCGAGTCGATCGGAATGAGGAACGCCAGGAGACGCGTACGCTCGATGTGCCGGAGGAACTGGAGCCCGAGTCCCTTCCCTTCGTGCGCTCCCTCGATGATGCCGGGGATGTCCGCCACGACGAATGTCCTGCTGTCGCTCAACTGGACGACGCCGAGGTTGGGCGCCAGCGTGGTGAATGGATAGTCGCCGATCTTCGGTGTCGCGGCGCTGATGACGGACAGCAGCGTGGACTTTCCGGCGTTCGGCTGGCCCACGAGTCCGACGTCGGCGATCAACTTGAGCTCGAGCTCCAGGGTGATCGACTCGCCATCCTCGCCGGGCTGCCATTCCCGTGGACTGCGGTGCACCGAGGTCGCGAACCAGGTGTTGCCCTTGCCGCCGCGTCCACCTCGCGCGACGACGAACGAGTCTCCGCTCTCGAGCACCTCGCCGATCATCTCGCCCGTGTCGTGATTGCGCACGACCGTGCCCGGGGGAACGGGAAGCACGACGTCCTCACCCGAGCGCCCGGTTTTGTTGGAGCCGCTGCCGTGCGCCCCACTCTCCGCCTGCCATGAGTCGCGGTAGGTGTAGTCGAGCAGCGTGGCGAGATTGCTGTCGGCACGAATGATCACGTCGCCCCCCTTTCCTCCGTCGCCGCCGTCCGGCCCGCCGAGTGGCGTGAACTTCTCGCGGCGGAACGAGACGATGCCCGAGCCGCCGTTGCCGGCCGCGACGCGTACGATGACTCGGTCGATGAACATCTCGATGCTCGGCGAAGGTAGGCTATTACGGTGTGGAGGCGGCAGCGATCAAACGCGGGCGTGACCGGCCGCGTGCAGCGAAACCTACTTGCCTCGCACGCGAGCGAGCAGGAGCTGGGCGGACCGAGCGCGTTCGGCACCGATCATTCCCGCGATCGCATCGAGCGTGTCGCCGAGGGCACCGGCCTCGACGCCCACGTTCAGCGCCCCGCGGAGATGCGAGTGCAGCTGGCGATCCTGTCCCATGGCTGCGCACGCAGCCACCACGCAGAGCTCGCGGCGCTGCAGGTCGAGTCCCGGGCGTCCCAGCACCTTGCCGTAGCCATCGACGACCATCCAGGTGTCGAGCGCCGGATGCAGGTCGCGCACGTTCAGCCGCAGCTTCTCGTACATGTCACCGTACACCGCCGCGCAGGTCAGCTCACCGCGCTCGCGCCACTCCTCGGCGAGGCCGACGTCCTCCGCCTCGTCCGTGTCGGGCGCGACGCGCTGCGACACGCGCCGCCACTCGCGGGCGGCATTGAGTGCGCGCGGAAAGCCACAGAACAGGTAGCTCTGCAGCAGGAGCTCCTCGACGTGCGCCGGCGGCACGTCGCGCGCGGCCTGGGTCAGCCAGTAGCGGACGGTCGCCTCGTCGCTCGCCGCGATTGCCGCGCTGAGCTGGACGAGCACGCGGGTGGCGTCGTCCAGCTCGGGCAAGCTAGGCAGCACCGAGCGGGCGTACCTCGCCGACGATCTCACCGCGGGTGTTGCGAAGCGAGCGCTGAACGTACTCACCGAGCCGGGGTGGCAGCTCCTTGCCGATCGCGCCGTAGTGCTGCAACACGGAGATCACGGCGGGAAACTGCGCACGCTGTGCGCCGTCCTCGACCTTCACGGCGATACCGATCCCCTCGTCCACGATCGCCACACAGTGCACGCCCTCCGCGCCTATCTTCGAGATGCACCGGCCTTCGGTCGCTTCGATCAAGGCCGAGTCGAAGCGGTCGGTGCCGCCCACGAGGAAGGGTCGCGTCTGCATCGCGTGCAGGATGCGAGACGGAATCTCGGCCGAGCGGCGGGAGGCGTCGGCGAGCCGCGCGTACGCGAGCGCCATCGCCTGGAGACCGAGGACGAACACCGTCACGCCGCAGCCGTCGACGGCGAGCCCGATGTCCGTCGGGGCGACGCTCGACCACCGCGAGACCTCTTCCAGGCACGCCTGCTGGACCGGATGATCGTGCCGCTCGTAGCCATACGCGGGCCACCCCGCGGTGAGGGCGCGCGCGAGCATGGCCGCGTGCTTGCCCGAGCAGTTGTTGTGCAGACGGCCCGGACGATTGCCGGCATCCCGCAGCGCCTTCTGCCCGCGCTGCGAGAGTGGATCGTGCGGGCCGCACACCAGATCGCCCTCCTCCATGCCGATCGACGCCAGCATGGCTTGGGCGATGGCCACGTGCTCCGGCTCTCCCCCGTGCGAGGCGCAGGCAAGGGCGAGCTGGTCGTCCCCCCACGCGAGGTCGTCGAAGCCGCCGCTCTGGATGAGCGGCATGATCTGGAACGGCTTGGCGCACGAACGCCAGTGCGTCACGAGTGACGGATCGCGTGCCGCGCCGATCAGCGTGCCCGAGGCGTTGACGACGGCCGCGTGCACGCGATGGCGCGATTCGACGATCGTGCCGCGCGTGACGATGACGTCGAGTGAGAGCTGGTCCATGCCCCGGCGTGCCCGGTGGGTGAGGTCGAAAGATAACCGGGCGCGACGTGGAATAGGGCTAGCGCCGCGCCGTGAGCAGAATGCCGATCAGGACGATCACGCCGCCGATGAACGTCATGGGCCCGGGCACCTCGCGAATACCGGGGAGGAACGCGGCGATGAGCGTTGCGCCAATGGGCTCCCCGAGCAGCGTGAGGTTGACGACGTAGGCAGGTGAGCGCTTGAGCGCCCAGTTGAGCCCAGTGTGCCCGAGCAGCATCGGCCCGAGCGCCAGCCCGGCGAAGATCGCCAGCTCGCGCGTCGGCTGCGGCGTGAGCGGAGCGCGCGTGAGCACCGCGAGCACCACGAGTGCGACGAAGCAGCTTCCGTAGACGAGGCCGACATACGACCACAGCTCGAGCGTACCGCGCAGACGCCGTCCGGCGACGAAATAGATCGCGGCGGTGCCTGCGCCGACGAGCGCCAGGAGATCGCCGAGCAGCGCACGCGGGTGATCGGCGGCAGGATCCGCGGCCAGCAGGTCGGGCGCCGCGACGATCAGGGCACCCACCATCGCCACGGCGATGCCGATCCATTGGCTGCGGCTCGGCGCCTCTCGCAGCCAGAATACCGAAAGCAGCGCGACGACTACCGGCTGCGTGTTCACCAGGACCACCGACGCGGCGACGCTCGTGAGTGCGACCGACGCGTTCCAGCTCCAGAAGTGAAATGCGAGCATGGTGCCCGCGCCAACCGCGATCATGAGCTCGCGGCGTGTCAGGCGCCACCACTGCCGCCACTGGCCGGTGATCAGGAGCGCGACCGCGATGACGAGCAGGGAGAACGCGAGCCGCCACGCGGCGATTGCCAGCGGATGCGCGGTGGACAGGCGAACCAGGGGCCCCGAGAGCGAGACGCCGAGCAGCGCCAGCCCGAGGACGACCGGCGCTCGACGGTCCGTCCCGGGCGTGATCATGACGCGTGCGTCAGCGTGTCACGGCGAGGAGGATCGCCACGGTGCTGCCGATGATCTGCACGAGTCCGGAGATGAGTGGTATGATGCTCTCATTCGGCTTCCCGTCGTCCTCGGGGACGGTCACGATGCTACCCGGGCGCGGCTTGGGTATCTGGTCCGGCAGGAAGGTGTGCCGCTTCACCGTCTCCAACTTCCCACTCGGCTGAATGACGAACGCGTGATCGTCGTCGGCTTCCGGAGTCGGTCCGCCCGCCGCGCCGATGTAGTAGTCGATCCCTCTCCCGCGGACGTAAGCCACCGTGGATGGCAGGTTCACGGCGCCACGGATCGTGACCACTGCGTTGTAAGCCGGAATCGTGATCTGGTCGCCGTCGCGCAGGATGAGGTTGTCCGTGCTCTCGTATCGGCGCAGCGCACTCCTGAGCTCGACGCCCACTCGCCCGATGTTGTGGTCGCGGCGCAGGAAGACGATGCCGTCGGAGTAGGCCTCGCTCGTCAGGCCCCCGGCACGCTTCACCACGTCCGACAGTCGCTCGGACTTGTTCGTGAGCGTGTACACGCCGGGGAACTTGACTTCGCCCTGGATGGTCACGGACCGCTGCAGCTCCCAACCCGGCTGCCATTTGATCAACACGTTGTCGTATGGCTTGAGCGGCACGTCGGGAGCGCCGCCCGAGGGGACGGACAGTCCCGGCGGTCCGATGTACCGTCCATCCGCCGTGCGCTCGAAGAGGTACGTCGAGTCGAGCGGAACGCGGATCGTCGCAGCCGTCCGGCCACCGACCCGACTCTCCGGAAGTCGCGCGATCTCGGCATCCTGCAGATACGCCCCCTCCTGTACGCCGTTGGCGAGCAGCACCAGATCGCGCACCGTCATCCCTTCGCGATACGTGACTCGTCCACTTCGCCGCACGGCTCCTCCGATGGACACGTAACGCACCGGACGGAAGGTCGTGAGCGAGAACACCTGAACCTGATCATCCTCCTGCAGCGGGATGTCGTTCACTACGGCGCCAGTCGTGTCCGCGAGCGCGGCGCGAAGCTGAACACGCGAGGAATCCGCGCGCAGGCGAGTCACGAGCACCTCGCCCAGGTACGTGTCGGGCTTCAGGCCCGCGTGACGAAGCGCATCACTCAGCCGCATGTTCGGAGACAACCCCTGCGGACCACGCAGAAAGACGTTGCCGTCCACGAA
>DATFOL010000249.1:0-2350 GCA_035265545.1 Gemmatimonadaceae bacterium
CGAGCCACATGGCGAGGAAGGATGCCGCGGCACCGAGCCACGTCTGTCCGGGCATCCGCATCCACGCCATCGACATCGTCCAGCCTCCGGGCATCGGCATGGTGCCCATCGCCGACATCGACGCGCACCACCCGACTGTCACCGCCGCGCTGACGGCGAAGAGCAGTGTCGAGACTCCGAGAAAGGCTCGGTCCGAGCGGTGCGCCGATGTCATGGGTCGGTCCGGCTCAGCGCTGGTCGTACTCGTCGTGACGCCGCCACCAGACGCCCTGCTCGTTGCGCCCCAACGGAGCGCGATCGAGCCACTGGTACATCCCCCAGATGCCATCCAGCCCGCGCGCGTAGCTGGAATAGGTGTGGTACACGGCGCCATCCTCGAGCTTGAACGCGCTCACGCCCGGCCGGTCGAGCACGTAGGTGGGCACGTCGGTGCCGACCATGGCCGCGATGTCGGCGACGGCTCCATTCTCGCTCCTCAGGTTCGACACCCAGGCCTTCTCCCGCCGGTAGTTGTACTCGATGCCGCCCTGGCGCTGCTGCTCCGGCGTAAAATGAACCGCGAAGTCGGCGTTGAAGTCGCCGCCGAACGACGACGCCCACGGGAACGTCCATCCCATCCGCTGCTTGAACGCCTGCAGCTTCGCGAACGGCGCGCGCGAGACGGCGCCGAGCGTCACGTCGTGATTCGCCAGATGGACCGCGATGCCATTGAAGCCGTCGGCGATCGACGAGCACGACGGGCATCCCGCCGTATAGTCGGGGCCGAACATGAAGTGGTAGACGAGGAGCTGCGAGCGACCGCGGAACAGATCCACCAGCGAGACTCGTCCATCCTCGTTCTCGAAGTGATACTCCTTGTCGATCCGCACCCATGGCAGCTCGCGCCGGCGCTGCGCGAGCTCGTCGCTGCGGCGCGTATGCTCCTTCTCGGCATCCAGCAGCTCGATCCGCGCCGCCAGCCACTCCTCGCGCGTCCCGATCAGTTGCGTCGTCGTCATCGCTCTTCTCTCCGTTCGTCGTGTGTAGTGGCCCGGCCGATCGTGGCTGTGCGGACCGTGTGGTGAACGGGGCGTAGATTAGGAGCGGAAATCGGAGAGTGAGAGTAACAAGTATGGCGGGATTCCAATGGACTCTCTGATCACTGCCGCGGCGCGTGCGCTCGCCGCCGGTGATCCACTCGGCGCGTTGAACCGGGTCGCCCTCCGTGGCGATGCGCCGGCGCTCGCGCTGCGCGGGATCGCGATGGCGCAGCTCGGCGATCTCGATCGCGCGAGGGTGCTGCTGCGAAGCGCGGCGCGCGCCTTTGGGCCACGCGAGGCCGTGGCGCGCGCGAGATGCGTCGTCGCCGAGGCCGAGATCGCCCTCGTCACGCGCGACCTGAGCTGGCCAGTGAAATCGCTCGACGCCGCACGCACGACGCTGGAGCGGCACGGCGACCGGGTGAACGCCGCGCACGCGCGATATCTCGCGGCTCGGCGACTGCTCCTGACCGGACGCCTGGACGCCGCCGAGCAGGTGATCGCCGATCTCGATCCCACGCCATTTCCTCCCGCGTCGCGCGCCGCGTACGAGCTGGTCGTCGCAGGGATCGCGATGCGGCGCATCCGCACGAGCGACGCACGTACGGCGCTCACCCGGGCCGCGCGCGCCGCGGGTGCCGCGGGGATCCCTGCGCTGACGGCGGAGATCGAGAGCGCATCGCTCGTCCTGAACACCCCCGCCGCGCGACTGATCGCGCATGGCGAGGAGCGACTGCTGCTGCTCGAGGAGGTCGAAGCGGTGCTGGCGTCGAGCGCGCTCGTCGTGGACGCCTGTCGCAACGTCGTGCATCGCGCGGGAGCGGTGGTCCCGCTCGCGACGCGGCCGGTGCTGTTCGCCCTCGCCCGTGCGCTCGGCGAAGCGTGGCCCGGCGACGTGACCAGGGACGCGCTCGTGGCGCAGGCGTTCGGCGCAAGGCACGCCGACGAGTCGCACCGCGCGCGGTTGCGAGTCGAGATCGGCCGGCTTCGCGCCGTGCTTCGGACGATGGCCGGCATCGACGCGACGAAGCGAGGGTTCGCGCTCGCGCCGCGCGGCGTGGGCGAAGTCGTGGTGCTGGCGAGGCCAGTCGAGGAGCAGTATGCGGCGGTGCTCGCGCTGCTCGCCGACGGTGAATCGTGGTCGAGCTCGGGCCTCGCGCTCGCACTCGGCGCCAGCCAGCGCACCGTGCAGCGCGCGCTCGACTCGCTCGCGGGCGCGAGCAAGGTGCAGTCGTTCGGTCGTGGGCGCGCCCGCCGCTGGATGACGCCGCCCGTGACGGGATTCACGACGACATTGTTACTCCCCGCTTCACTGCCGATCGACTAGGCTG
>DATFOL010000250.1:0-3685 GCA_035265545.1 Gemmatimonadaceae bacterium
TCGATCGCCGGGTCGCGCAGCAGCTCGCGGTAGTCGGTATGGAACCGCGGGATCCCGTGCCGGCGCGCGAACGCCTCCGCGTTTCCTGGCGTGGGCGACGCCACCGCGACCACCTCCGCTTCGTCGGGCATCGCCTTCACCGACGACGCGATGCAGTCCGCCTGGAAGCGCGAGCCGACGATTCCGACCTTCACCTTCGCCACGAGTCGCTCCTCCGGGCTCGGATGCGGGCGGTCATGCCCACGCCGGTTGGCCCGGCGCGAGTGGCACGCATCCCACCCACTTTCCCGGCACGAGGGTCCAGCGCCGGGCTCTGGTCATGCCGATCTCCGACGTGAAGTAGGAGCGCACGGCAAGCTCGCGCACGAGCTCGAAGTAGTGGCCCTTCGCCGCAACCGCCGTTGCGTCGAGCTCACGCAACAGTTGCTCGCGCTGCGGCGTCGCGAGCGACGCGAACTCGGCGTTATGTCGAGCGTCGCACGCCTTCCGGAACTCCTTCAGGCCGCTTACGACCTTCACCTGCGCATCCGGTTCGTAGCAGTCGGTGAGCAGAAAGTTGATCGTCGCGCCCGCGCCGGCCGCACGAGCGCCCGGCGACGACGCGGTGGTAGGGAGCAGCGTGTCGGCGATCTCTTCGATCAGTGCCTGGTCGTCCGCGTTCAGTACGCGACCTGTCGCGTGCTCGGGCTGCTCGCGCGTGCAGCCGAGCACGAGTCCATTCGACGTGAGGAGCAGCCCGCCCACGACGAGCGTCGTCGCGCGCACCGCTTCCCGCCGGTTCATCGGTCGTCTCATAGATTCCGCCGCGCCAGCTCGGCCGCCGCGTGATCGACCGCCCGCGCCGTGAGCGCCATGTACAGAATCGACGGGCTCTGATTGCCGGTGGACGTCATGCACGCGCCATCGGTGACGAACACGTTCTTGCACGCGTGCAGCTGATTCCACTCGTTGAGCAGCGACGTCTTGGGGTCGCGACCCATGCGGGCGCCTCCCATCTCGTGAATGTCGAGCCCCGGCGCCTGGTGGTTGTCGCGGGTCTCCACGTCGTGGCATCCGGTCACCTCCAGCATCGCCTTGGCCTCGGCGCGCCAGTCGGCGATCATCTTGTCGTCGTTGTCGTCGTACTTCACCGAGGTGACGAGCAGCGGGATCCCCCACTGGTCCTTCTGGGTCGGATGCAGCCTCACGTGGTTCGCTTCCTTCGGGATCGTCTCGCCCTGCATGTACATGTAGATCCCCCACGGGCCCGGCTGGGCGAGCGCGTCCTTGTACGCTCCGCCCACCTTCTCCGTCGGCTCCGCCTGCGAGCGATAGGCGCCGGTGAACGTCGTGTAGCCGCCGACGTAGCCCATGTCCTGCTTTCCAAGGTTGCGAAAGTTCGCGAGGATGCACTCCGTCGGGTTCCGGCCGAAGAAGTACTGGTCCTCGAAGCCCGAAACCTTCCCGTTTGCCGACGTCCGGTAGTTGTGATGGCAGACGTAGCGGCCGAGCAGGCCGTTGTCGTTGCCCAGCCCGTGCGGGAATCGCGACGACGTCGAGTTGAGCAGGATGAGGTTGCTGTTGAGCGCCGACGCGTTCACGAACACGATGCGCGCCCGATACTCGGTCACCGCGTGGGTGTTCGCGTCGATCACGCGAACACCGGACGCACGTCCCGTCTTCGGCTCATGGAGGATCGAGTGCACCACCGAATCGGGCCGCAGCGTGAGGTTCCCCGTCTTCGCCGCCCATGGAAGCGTGGAGGCGTTGGAGCTGAAGTAGCCGCCGTAGGGACAGCCGCGCATGCAGAGGTTCCGCGCCTGGCACGTCCCGCGCCCCTGCTCGAGGTGGATCGGATTCGGCTTCGAGAGGTGCGCCCACCGGCCCTGCACGATGTAACGGTTCTTGTAGTGCGCGCGCACCGAGTCGCTGAGATGCTTCTCGACGCAGTTGAAGTCGAACGGAGGCAGGAACTCGCCGTCGGGCATCGCTTCGAGGCCGTCGCGGGTGCCGCACACGCCGACGAACTTCTCGACGTGCGAGTACCAGCTCGCCACGTCGTCGTACCCGATCGGCCACTCGATCCCGTAGCCCATGCGTGCCGGCGCGGTGAACTCGTGCTTGCTCCACCGCTGGCACGCGCGCCCCCAGATCAGCGACTTCCCGCCGACCTGGTAGCCGCGGATCCAGTCGAACGGCGCCTCCTGCACGTACGGGTGATCGCGATCCTTGATGAAGAAGTGCGCCGTGTCCTCGCCGTACCCTGACGCCTTGCTGATGAGCGGGTTCTCCCTGAGCTGCTGCCGCGTCATCGCGCCACGATGCGGGAGATCCCACGGCTTGACGTCCATCGTGGGATAATCCTTGATGTGCTGTACGCTGCGGCCGCGCTCGAGGACGAGGGTCTTGAGCCCCTTCTCGCACAGCTCCTTCGCGGCCCAGCCGCCGGAGATGCCGGAGCCGATGACGATGGCGTCGAACGAAGTATCCTGAGTTCTCATGAATTCGCGTCGCCGGTGCTCGAGGGGCGAACGTACGCGCTGGAGGAGCGGAAGGCCACCGCTCGCCGCGAGAGACCGCCGCTCACGAACACCTCGGCGGCGGCCCTGAGGTCGAGCTGATCCGTGACCGGTCGAGTGCGACGGCGAGCTTCGCCTCTCGGCGCGCACCTTCGGAGGATGCGAATGGCGGGTGTCACTCCGTCAGCGCGACGGCATGGTCACGTCAGGGCAATTGTCGGATGCGGATCGCCTGGCCACCTCCTGGCGCAAGTGAGAGTGACAGCCGCGTCGCCGACGTCACGGCGCGTCGCGAGATCGTTACCGGCAGTGGGTTTGTGCGCCAGTTCGCGCTCGGGCCATCCGCGTAGATCTCCGCTTCGTACCGCCTGCCGGGCGTCAGGAAATCGAGCGGCACCGTGAACGTACGCGCTTCCTCGTCGGTGATCGCGCCGAGGAACCAGGTCGGCGCTTCACGCTGGCGCCGCGCGACGAGCACGTAGTCGCCGATCGCGCCGTCGATCACGCGCGTGGTGTCCCAGTCGACCGCGACGTCGCGGATGAACTGGAAGGCGGGCTGGCCAGCGTAGTTCTCGGGAAGGTCGGCCGCCATCTGGAGGGGCGAGTACAGCACGACGTACAGCGCGAGCTGCTTCGCGAGCGTCGTGCGCGGCCTCGACTCCTCCAGCGTCCGCGTTCCCTGCCCCACGCTCTTCATCAGGATGTCGAAGATCCCCGGCGTGAAGTCCATCGGGCCCGCGAGCATGCGCGTGAAGAACAGGATCGACTCATGCTCCGGCGGATTGCCGCCATCGCCGCTCCACGCGTTGTACTCCTGTCCGCGCGCTCCCTCACGCGTCATCATGTTCGGCCAGGTGCGCCGCTCCCCGGTGTCGTGAATCGGCTCGTGCACGTCGAGCATGATGCCGTACTTCGCCGCCGTCTCGATGACCGTGCGGTGGTGGCGCACCGCCACCTGCGAGTAGTGCGAGTGATTGCCGCCCACCGTGTCCGCCACGTAGCCCGACTTGATCGCGTCGAGGCCGAGCGAGCGGTAGAGGACGTAGGCGCTGTCGAGCTGGCGCTCGTAGTTCGCGAGCCCGCCCGACGTCTCGTTGTGCGCGATGAGGCGGACGCCCTTCGACTGCGCGTACGCCGCGAGCCCGGGCAGGTCGTAGTCGGGGTACGGCTGCGTGAAGTTGAAGGCG
>DATFOL010000251.1:0-4173 GCA_035265545.1 Gemmatimonadaceae bacterium
GCGATCGCCTCGGCGAGCGGGCTTCGACAGGTGTTGCCGGTGCAGACGAATAGCAGCTTCATGTGCTCACGCGTCTCCGATGAGCCGTGGGGCGGTCTCGCGCAGGATTGCGGCCGGGATCGCACCCGGACGAACCACGCGCGGCGCGCGGCCGGTGCAGTCGACGACCGTCGAGGGCTCGGATGGCGCCAGCGTGCCGCCGTCGAGGACCCGGAGCGCTCCGCGCGCGATGGCCACGCTCCACTGCTCTCGAATCTCGCGCGCCGACATCGCCGGCGGAACCCCAGGTCGGTTGGCGCTGGTGGAGGTGATGGCGTCGCCGTGCGCACGAATGAGCCGCTGCAGGGCGCGGTGCGACGTCCAGCGGACGGCGATCCCACCCTCGGGCCCGCGCAGCGCCTCGGGCACACGCTTCTCCCCGCCAGGGAGCACGAGAGTGATCGGGCCGGGCCAGTGACGTGCCGCGAGGTTCGTCGCGAAGCTCGGCAGTCGCAGGTCGAGCTTCCCGAGCATGTCGCTGCCCGCGATGAGCAGGAGGAACGGCTTTCCCTTCGGGCGTCCCTTCAGCCGGATCAGCGCGTCGACCGAGTCCCGGTCGATCGCGCCGCCGAAGCCGTACACCGTTTCGGTCGGGTAGGCGAGCACACGCCGCATCTCGAGGTGCGCCAACGCCGGACGGATCGCCGCCGCCACCTCGTCGTCGGACCAGAACGGGACCTCGACCGCCGTGCTCGTCATTCCTCCACCGGATACAGCGCTTCCACACGGGCGAAGTCCCCCGCGTCGGTGACCTTGAGCGCGCGTTCGCTTCCCCGCACGACGCGCACCACCTGACCGAGCCGCTCGCACAGCGCGGCGTCGTCGGTGGCCGTGACGCGCTCGGCGCGGGCGCGGCGATGTGCCTCCACGATCACCGTGCGAGGAAAGCCCTGCGGGGTTTGCGCGCGCCAGAGGGTGGCACGGTCGACCGTTCGCACGATCGATCCGTCGGCGCCGGTCTCCTTGAGCGTGTCGACGACCGGCAGCGCAGCGATCGCCGGCGTGCCTTCGCGTACCGCGGAGATCACGCGGTCGATCGTCGCGTGGCCGACGAGCGGGCGCGCCGCGTCGTGCACGAGCACGATCTCGGCTTCATCGGGCAGGTCGTCGAGCCCATTCGCGACACTCTCGCTGCGCGTTCGGCCGCCGATCGAGACGAGCAGTCGATCCACGTCGCACTGGAAGAGCCACGGCGGTGGATCGCCCGCGTAGCGCTGCGGAAGCACGCAGACGACCATCGCCACGCTCGGATGCGCCATGAACGTCTGCACGCTGTGCAGCAGCATCGGCTTGCCCGCGACCCAGCGGAACTGTTTGAGCTCCTCGCCTCCGACTCGCGTGCTGCTGCCGCCAGCGACGATGATCACGCCGACGTCGCGCGCCCCCGGCGTCCCCGTCACTGGAAGATCCGTTCGAAAAGATCCGCGATGGTGCGCACGCCTACCGCGCGAAGCTCCTTCGGGATCCGCTTCGGCACGGCGCGCTCGGCGAGATAGGCCGTGGTCATTCCCATGTTGGCCGCCTCGGCGAGACGGCGCTCCGCCTGCGACACCGGCCGGATCTCGCCACCCAGCCCGACCTCGCCGACGAACACCGCCTCGTGCGGCAGCGCGCGATCGTACACGCTCGACGCGAGCGCCGCGGCCACCGCGAGATCGCCCGCAGGCTCCTGCAGACGCACCCCGCCCACGACGTTCAGGAAGACGTCGAGCTGCGCGAACGAAAGTCCCGCACGCTTGTCGAGCACGGCGAGCAGCAGCGCGAGCCGGCGCGCGTCGTAGCCCGTGGCGACGCGCTGCGGCGTGCCGAATCCCGCCTTCGCGGCGAGCGCCTGCACCTCGATCAGAATGGGGCGCGAGCCCTCGAGTAGCGCCGTTACCGCGCTCCCGGACGCGTGCATCCCACGGTCGCCGAGGAACAGCTCCGACGGGTTGGCGACGGGGACGAGTCCGTCTTCGGCCATGCGAAACACGCCGATCTCGTCGACGCTGCCGAAGCGGTTCTTGGTCGCGCGGAGCACGCGGTGATCGAGCGAGTTCTCCCCTTCGAAGTAGAGCACCGTGTCGACGATGTGCTCCAGCGTCTTGGGTCCGGCGATCCCGCCTCCCTTCGTGACGTGGCCGACCACGAACACCGCCGTGCCGCTCTCCTTCGCGAAGCGCATCAGCCGAGCGGCGCACTCGCGGACCTGTCCGACATTCCCCGGAGCGCCCTCGAGATCCGCCGTGAACACGGTCTGGATCGAGTCCACGACCAGCACCGCGGGGGCGGCGGCGGCGGCCGTCGTCAGCACGGTCTCGAGATTGGTCTCGCTCAGCAGCGTGACGTCGCCCGCATCCTCACCGAGGCGATCGGCGCGAAGCTTGATCTGGAGCGCGCTCTCCTCGCCCGAGGCGTAGAGCGTGGCGTGGCTCGCGCCTTGGAGCCTCGCCGCGACCTGAAGCAGCAGCGTCGACTTCCCGATCCCGGGCTCGCCGCCGATCAGGATCATCGAGCCGGGAACGATGCCGCCGCCGAGCACGAAGTCGAACTCGTCGATGCCCGTCTTCCAGCGACGCGCCTCGCTGCCGCTCACGTCTCGCAGCCGTGGTGTGACGGCCACGCTGCCGCCTTCCGCGAGCGTCCGGGCGCCGCCGACGCGCCTGCTGGCGCCACCGGCAGGCGCGGCGCGCACCGCGACCTCCTCGACGAGCGAGTTCCACGCGCCGCACACGTCGCAGCGGCCCGCCCACTTGGGATGGTCGGCGCCGCATTCGGTGCAGCGGTAGATCGTCTTGGCTTTGGGGCTCATGCGGCAAAGCGGGGCATGAGCGAAAAATAGCGAACGGACCGGCTCGCCCTATCCCGCCTTGCGCGCGTCCCCGCCGATGCGGCCTGCTTCCGTCCCGCCACCCGTGGGGCCGGGCTGCTGGCGTCCGGAGAAGTTCTCGAAGCGCGTGTAGTTCTTGTGGAAGAACAGATTGACGAAGCCGATCGGTCCATTGCGTTGCTTGCCCACGATGATCTCGGCGCGGCCCTCGAGCGAGTTGCCGTCCTTGTCCACCGGCCCTTCGTACACCTCGGGACGGTAGATGAACATGATGAGGTCCGCGTCCTGCTCGATGGCACCGGATTCACGCAGGTCGGACAATTGCGGCCGCTTGCTGTCACCCGCGCGCTGCTCGGGCGCGCGCGAGAGCTGCGAGAGCGCGATCACCGGCACGCTCAGCTCCTTCGCGAGCGCCTTCAGCCCACGCGAGATCTGCGACACTTCCTGCTGCCGGCTCTCGCTGTTCGCCGGCCCCTGCATGAGCTGCAGGTAGTCGACCATGATCATGTCGAGCCCCTGATCTGCCTTGAGTCGCCGTGCCTTCGAGCGCATCTCGAGCAGCGTGATGCCGGCCGTGTCGTCGATCCAGATCGGCGCGTGGGTGAGGATCCCCGCCGCGCGCGCGAGGCGCGGGAAGTCGGTGTCACTCAACATGCCTTTGCGCAGCTTCTGCGCGTCGATGCGAGCCTCAGCGGTGAGCATGCGCTGGACGAGCGACTCCTTGCTCATCTCGAGCGAGAAGAACGCGACCTTGCGCTCACGCTCGATCGCCGCGTGCTGGGCGATGTTCAGCGTGAACGCGGTCTTTCCCATCGACGGGCGCGCCGCGACGATGATCAGGTCCGAGGGCTGGAAGCCGGAGGTGAGGTCATCGAGATCGGCGAATCCGCTGGCGATCCCGGTGATCGCCTCGCCACCGGCATGGATCGCCTCGATGCGCTCCATCGTCGGCCAGAGCAGCTCCTTGATCCGCGAGAAGCCCTCGGAAGTCCGCTGCTGCGCGACCTGGAAGATCTTCTGCTCGGCGATGTCGAGCAGCTCGTCGGCCGTGTTCCCGCCGCGGAACGCCTCGGCGACGATCTCGGTGGAGACTTCGATCAGCCGGCGAAGGAGCGCCTTTTCCTTGACGATGCGGGCGTGGTACTCGACGTTCGCCGAGGTCGGCACCGCATCGACGAGGAAGCCGATGTAGTCCTTTCCGCCTGCGCCCTCGAGGTCGCCGCGACGCTGGAGCTCGTCGGCGAGCGTGAGCGGATCGACGACGCTGCCGCGCTCGGTGATCGACAGCATGCTCCGGAACAGCCGCCGATGCCGCTCGGCGTAGA
>DATFOL010000252.1:0-2190 GCA_035265545.1 Gemmatimonadaceae bacterium
GAGCTTGAGCGCCGTCTCGACGGAGTCGGTGAGACGTCCGCGATCCTCGGTGCGGACGACGAGCCGGTCGACGACGACGGAGATCGAGTGGTTCTGCCGCCGATTGAGCTTCGGCGGATCGGCCACTTCGATCAGCGCACCGTCGACGTACGCCCGGATGAAGCCCTGCTTCCGCACCGACTCGAACAGATCGCGGAACTCGCCCTTGCGCCCCTGCACGAGCGGGGCGCGGATCTCGATCTTGGTGTCGGCTTTCCAGCCGAGCACCGATTCGGCGATCTGGGCCGGACTCTGCCGCTGGACGGGCCGCCCGCAGTTGGGGCAGTGCGGTGTGCCGGCGCGCGCGAAGAGCAGCCGGAGGTAATCGTAGATCTCCGTGACGGTCCCGACCGTGGACCGCGGGTTGTGCCCCGCGGTCTTCTGCTCGATGGAGATCGCCGGGGAGAGCCCTTCGATCGCGTCGACGTCGGGCTTCTCCATCAGCCCCAGGAACTGACGCGCGTACGCGGAGAGCGACTCGACGTAGCGTCGTTGGCCCTCGGCGTAGATCGTGTCGAAGGCGAGGGAGGACTTGCCCGAGCCGGAGAGCCCCGTGATGACCGTGAGACGGTCCCGGGGAATGGTGACATCCACGTTGCGCAGGTTGTGCTCACGCGCCCCGCGGACGATCAATGCGTCTTCTGCCATAACCAGGGAAAGCTCGCTCCGGAACCGGGGGGAGACAAGTCACGCGTAGCGCGCGTTAGATTAGGCTCGCGCCTGCGGAGTTACCATCTCGCGAGGCGACCTTCCCCGCTCCGCGCGATCCGCCTGCCCCCGCCGATGCCACACACCGACGCCATCGTGGTCATGACGACGCTCGCCTCAACGGACGAGGCCGTGAAGCTCGTGCGCGCGCTGCTCGAGCGCAGACTTGTGGCGTGCGGCACGGTGCTGCCGGGGGGACGATCACTATATAGGTGGCAGGGGAAGATCGCCGACGAGCAGGAGGCGGTCGTGCTGCTCAAGACGCGCTCGGCGCGACTGGAGACTCTGCAGCTCGCCTTTGCGGAGCTGCATCCCTACAAGGTGCCCGAACTGCTCGCGCTGCCGGTGACCGCCGGCAACGCGAAATATCTGGAATGGATCAACGGCGAGACGACGCTCGCACTCGCCTAGTCGTGGAGGCCGCGCCGTTGCGGCCCCGGAGCAGCAGCACAGCCGACGTTGGAGTCACCCGCCGCATGACGCACCCCGAGATTTCCGGAGCGGACCAGACAGCCGCCTCCCCGCAGACGACCGCCGCCGACCCGATCGATCACGAGCGTCCCGTGCCCTCCGCCAACGAGCGAGTCGAGCGCGTGGAGCGGACCGACGTGCTGCAGCACGCGCGGCAGCTCGCCGCGACCGGCGAGATGACGGCGGCATTGACCACTCTCCGCGCGCTGATCGCGCGCGAGCCGAAGAACGCGCGCGCGAGACACTTCCTCGCTCACCTGCTGGCCCACAAGGGCGACGTGGAAGGCGCGATCGCGGAGCTGTCGCGCGCGCTGGAGGTCGTGCCCGACGACGTGCCGAGCCTGTGCACGCGCGCCGAGCTGTACATCGCGCGGGCGAAGTACGATCAGGCCGAATCTGATCTCAAGCGCGCCGTCAAGCTGGCCGACCGCGACCCGGACGTGCAGGTGCAGCTGGGCGTGCTGTTCTGCAAGCGCGCGCGGTGGCGCGAGGCGATCGATCCGCTTCGCGCGGCGATCAACGCCGATCCTCAGCACGCCGCGGCGCACTATCACCTCGGCGACGCGTACAACGCGGTGGACGACCTGACCGCGGCGCTCGGCGCGTACGAGCGTGCCGCGCAGCTCGAGCCGACGAACGCGAGGCCACTCATGCGCATCGGCGTGGTGCTGGACCGGCTGGGACGGAACACCGAAGCCGCCGCCGCGTATCGGCGGGCGCGGGCCGCACAGGGGCGGTGATCGAGGTCCGCGTCGAGGACCTCGCGTTCTACTCGGGCGATGCGATCGTTCGCCCGACCACCGCGACCCTCGGCGCGACCACGCCCCTGCTCCGGCGGCTGGAGCTGGCCGCTGGAACGGCGCTGCTCGCCCAGCTCGCTCGCGCGGAGCCGCTCGCAGTAGGCTCCGCGGTGGTGACCGGCGCGGGCGAGCTGCCGGTCGATCTGCTGGTGCACGCGGTGGTGAGCAGCGC
>DATFOL010000253.1:0-4223 GCA_035265545.1 Gemmatimonadaceae bacterium
CGTTGTTCGTCGCGACGGGACACCGGTGCGCCCGCCGCACTGGCTATTGTCGGGGTACGGCGCGTTCCGCTCCCTAGACAATCAGTTTTCTCAGGAGTGGGACATGCGTACGACCGGCAAGGTGAAGTGGTTCAACGACGCCAAGGGTTTCGGCTTCATTACCCCCGACAGCGGCGAGAAAGACTGCTTCGTGCACTACAGCGCGATTCAGGGAAGCGGGTTCAAGTCGCTGGCCGAGGGTGATGCGGTCGAATTCGACATCGTTCAGGGTGCCAAGGGCCCGGCCGCCGAGAACGTCTCGAAGACCTGAGTCGAACCTGGCCTGATGCGACACGGGGCGCCTTATCGGCGCCCCGTGTTGTTTCATGGTTGCCCGTCGCCAGACGAAATGGGTCTCCGATTTGTCCGACCTGGCGGACGTCCGCGGCGGGGTCTGGGGGCCGACTCGAGCACCTCGGCCAACCGACCATGCAGCTCGCGCTCGATCGCCGCGCGATCGATGGAGAGTGTCAGCCATGCGCCGAAGGACGCGGTCCCATCTCGAGACCCGAGCACTGCTCCGGCCACTGCTACCGCTTCGCGGACACCGCACCCGAGTCTAATGTGCAGCGCCCGGATCAGCGCGATACGCACCAGACCAGCCCACGAGACGCCGCGCGTGACACCGCGCGCCTGCGAATGAACCTCCGGGATGTGATGATGGGCGAGGAGATTATCCGTCCATTTCGCGGGCGCTTCTACGGCAAGTGACACTACGCCAACACTATACGATCGCACTGAATGTTCCTAATAAAAGAGAATTATTATCGCCGTGCTTGGGCAAGTAATTGGTATCATTAAATAGGAATATTGTGACGGACGCCGCGCCGCGCCACCACCTCCCCCGGGATAACGGTCAATAGCCGAGGCAAGCCAGCTCCAGCCTACATTGGCATGTCTTTGGAACGATTGCCCGCTGAAGGACCACAGGACCAGAGGAGACGAGTGATGCGATCCATCTCGAAGAGTACAGTCGCTGGTGTGATTGCGAGCGTGCTCGCGCTCGTGCCCATCGACCCAGCCCTTGGTCAGGCGCGACTCACGGTCTCGGGAGGGATCGCCGCTCCGGTCAGTCAGCTGAGCGACGTGGCGGACATTGGCTACAGCATTGCCGCCGGGCTCAACTTCGGCGGGGCGCGCCTCCCCGTTGGCGCGCGGGTCGAGGGAAGCCTCAACGGCTTCAACTTCAAGAACTCCAACGAGGACGTTCGAATTTTCAACGCGACGGCGAACGCCATCGTGAACCTCGGTCATCAGGACGGCAGCCCATACCTGATCGGTGGCCTTGGCTTCTACAACAGCAGATTCGGCGACACCGACTCGGAGAACGCCGTCGGCGTGAACCTTGGCGGCGGGCTGCGCTTTCCGCTCGGGAGATTCAACACCTTCTTCGAGGCACGCTATCACGCGGTGCTCGCCGACCAGGAGGACGTGGCAAACCCGCAGTTCATCCCGATCGCCTTCGGCATCGTGTTCTGACACGATCGTTTGCCTCACGCGCGTGTCGTCGCACCACCGCTGTTCTCTGGTCAGCCCCGCGGTTTTGCGCGGCGCGTCGGCTGGGCGAGCAGTGGATCCTCAGGCCACGGATGCTTGGGGTAGCGGCCACGGAGCTCGCGACGCACCTCGAAGTACGAGCTGCGCCAGAAGCCGGCGAGATCGCGCGTGACCTGCACCGGGCGATGAGCCGGCGAAAGCAGATGCAGCGTCAGCGGCACCGCACCACGCGCCACGGTTGGCGTCGTCTGCAGTCCGAACAACTCTTGGAGTCGCACCGCGAGCACGGGAGCATCCGGATCCCCGTAATCGACGCGAATGCGCGAGCCGCTCGGCACCTCGAGGTGCGTAGGCGCGAGCTCGTCCAGTTCGGCGCGCTGTTGCCAGCTCAGATGTCCGAGCAGCAGAGCCGCCCAATCGAGCGCGTCCACCTGCTCTCGACGACGTAGTCCGACCAGATGCGGCAGCAGCCACTCGCGCGCGGTCGCACGTAACGCGTCGTCTCCCACATCGGGCCATCCCGGCACATGTCGATGGAGGAACGCCATCCGCGCGCGCACGCGGGACGCGTCCTCGCTCCAACGGAGCGACAGTCCCTGCCCCGACGTGAGCGCGTCGAGCAGTGCCTCGGCGATGACGTACGGATCAGCATCCCGGAGCGGCGTCTCGTGCAGCACGATGGCGCCGAGCCGCTCGCGGCGCACGGCCCGCATCGCGCCATCGGCGGCATCCCACTCCACCAGCTCCTCACGCACGACCTGATCGCCGAGCGCACGGTCGAGCTCCACGCGCGACAGCGGAGCGGCGAGCGTCACGCGTGCGTGCGGACGCTGTCCTCCGAGCTCCGCGATCGCCAGATACGGCGAGCCGGTGAGCGTGGTGCCCTCCGGAAGCACGGCGCCAAGTCCATTGCGCAGGAGATAGCGTTCCTCCATGCCCGGGCGGCGTTGCGCTACACGGTCCGGAAACGCGAGCGCAACGGCACGGCCGCAATCGTCCTCGTCGACCACCGCTCCACGCGCGATCCGCAGCGCTGCGCGCCACTCGCGTGTTCTCTCGCGCACGCGCCGCAGCGTCTCGTGATCCGCGTTCGCCGGCCGCTCGCGGGACTCCACCATCGCGAAGCGATGCCGCAGGTCGGCGTCCGGCGCGCCTTCGCCGCTCCGCATCGGATCACGATCGTCGAGCAACGCGGAGACGACACATGCCGTCGCACCGAAGCCGAGCTCGTGGCCGCGGAGCAGCATGTGCGCGAGCCGGGGATGCGCGCCGAACGATGCCATGGCTCGGCCATGCGGCGTGATGCGTAGCGCCGTGTCGAGCGCCCCGAGCTGGAGGAGCAGCTCGCGCGCGTGGCCGAGGGCGGGCGCAGGGGGGACGTCCATCCAGCGCAACGTCGAAGGGTCGAGGACGCCGGCGAGTGCGAGATCGAGTGCGAGCGGCGCGAGATCCGCCTCGAGGATCTCGGGCCGAGCACGCTCCAGCAGTCCCGCATGCTCCTCCGCGCCCCACAACCGGTAGCACACGCCCGCTGCGGTGCGACCGGCTCGACCACGACGCTGTTCGGCCGCCGCGCGCGACACACGGATCGTCTCCAGTCGCGTCATCCCGCTGCGGGGCGAGAACGATGGAACGCGAGCCAGCCCGCTGTCGACCACGACGTGCACGCCCTCGATCGTCAGGCTCGTTTCGGCGATCGACGTGGCGAGGACCACCTTGCGCACCCCCGGCGCCGTCGGCGCGATCGCCTCGTCCTGCGCGGCGGCGGACATGGCGCCAAAGAGCGGAAGCACGCGGACGTCGGGCGGCAAAGGACGCGACGCGAGGGCCGCCTCCGTGCGCCGGATCTCTCCCGCGCCGGGCAGGAAGGCCAGCACGCTTCCACTCTCGTCGGCAAGCGCGCGCCGTATGGCACTGGCCACCGCTGCCTCCACGGACTGGTCGGCGCGGCGGGGCAGGTAGCGCGTCTCCACGGGAAACAGCCGCCCCTCACTGGAGATCACCGGTGCGCCACTGAGCAGCACGGCGACCGCGCGAACGTCGAGCGTCGCCGACATCACCAGCAGGCGGAGCTCGGGGCGCAGCACCGACTGCGTCTCGAGCGCGAGCGCCAACCCGAGGTCGGCGTGCAGGCTGCGCTCGTGGAACTCGTCGAAGATGACGACGCCCACCTGGTCCAGGGCGGCATCATCGTGCAGCATGCGCGTGAGCACTCCCTCGGTGACGACCTCGATGCGCGTATGCGAGCCAACCCGCGTCTCGCCGCGTACCCGAAAGCCCACGGTCGCGCCGACGGATTCACCAAGGCTATCGGCCATACGACGCGCGGCCGCGCGCGCGGCGAGACGACGCGGCTCGAGCATCACGATGCGTTGCCGGGCCAGCCAGAGCTCGTGGAGCAACGCCAGCGGTACGCGGGTCGTCTTGCCGGCGCCGGGCGGTGCCTGCAGCACCACGCTCATTCGTTCCGCCAGCGCCGCGCGCAGACTGCCCAGCACGTCGTCGATCGGCAGACGAGGCAGGGGAGGGGGCGTACGCGCCATTCGCGCAATCTAGCCCGTCCGCATGCACGTCCGTCGAACTCCCGCACGCAGGTGTCTGGGGTATACTGTGCTGACATGGTCGACGCGCGACAGTCGCATGGGCGGCTCGCACCGTTCGGCGCACCGACTCCAGATCAGCGATGG
>DATFOL010000254.1:0-11981 GCA_035265545.1 Gemmatimonadaceae bacterium
CGGTTTCGATGTGATAGAAGGTGCCGGCGATGGTGATGTCCGGATAGCGCGCCGCGGCCGCCTGCTTGACGCCGTCGACCCGCTTGCGCAGGTTCGGCGCGTTCTGGTTGCCGGCGAGGATCGCGACGTTCCCCTTCCCGCCCAGGAGCGTCGCCAGCTCGGCCATCGTCTGCTGGCCGGCGCGCGCATCGTCCACGCCGTAGAACGCGAACCGCTTCGACTGCGGCGCGTCGCTGTCGAACGTCATGACGGTGACGCCACGGTCGACCGCATCGTTGATCGCGCCGGTGACCTTGCCGGCATCGGAGCACGAGATGAGGATCGCGTCCACACCCTCGTTGACCGCCTGCCGAACGCGCTGGGCCTGCACCTCGCCGTCTTCCTTCGGCGGCGTGAGCCACTCGACTTCCACGGTCGTCCCGCTCTTCGCCGACAGCTCCTTCGCGGCCGCCTCCGCGCCCGTGCGCGCGGCCAGGAACACCGGGTTGTCGGAACTCTTGGCGATCATCGCGATCTTGATCCCCTTGCCTGCGCCACCCGCCCTCGCGGTGGAGTCACCCGCCGCGGCCGTCTTGCCGTCGCCGCCTCCACTGCAGGCGAGCGCCGCGATGCACAGCGCCGTCAACGCGACGCCGCTCCAGCTTCCACGCCTTGCGATCATGTCCTTCTCCGATTGCTGAGGTTATGCCGCCGCGCGCGCGGATTCCGCCGCCTGCGTCAGACGACGCGCCGTCACGCGGGTGCTCCATTGATCGATGACGACGGCGATGATGATCGCGCAGCCGATCACGATCCATTCATAGTTCTGATCGAAGTGCAGCGTGCGAATCGACTGGCGGATCAGCACGATCAACAGCGCCCCGAGCATCGCGCCCACCGCACTTCCTTTCCCGCCGATCAGGCTCGCGCCGCCCACGACCGCCGACGCGATCACGTACAGCTCATAGCCCTGCGCGTCTCCGGATGATGCCGAGCCGTAGAAGCTCGCGCCGAGAAACGCCGAGATCCCCGCCGTGAGACCGGATATCGCAAAGACGCCGATCTGGATCCGTCCGAGCGACAGTCCGGCGAACCGACTCGCCTCGAGGTTGCCCCCGAAGGCGAAGATGTGCCGACCCATCACCGTGCGCGTGAGATAGATGGCGCCGATCACGGTGAGCACGATCATGACGAGCATCGGCACCGGGTACAGGCCGCCGCCGAGGCCGAGCGGCGCCTTCGCCACTCCCGTGAGCGACGGTGGCACGAGGATGCTCTCCGCTTTGGACACCACGAAGGCGATCCCGCGGAGCACCCACATGGAGCCGAGCGTGATGATGAATGGATGCACGCGCAGTCCAACGACGAGGACGCCGTTGATCAAGCCGCAGAGCAGTCCGATCCCGACGCACACGACGATCCCGACGACCGCCGTCGCGACGCTCCCCATCGGCCCCATCGCCCGGAGCACGAGCGCCATCGTGACGCCCGCCAGTGCGTAGATCGAGCCGACGGAGAGGTCGATCCCGCCGCTGATGATCACCATGGTGGCGCCGATCGCCATGATCGCGAAGAAGCTCGCGTCGGTCAGCGTCTGCACGAGGGTGTTCGGATTCCAGAAGTTGTTCACTTCCAGGCCCGTGCGGCGGTCGAAGTGCGAGCCGGCCAGCGCGATGAGCGTGATCGTGAGCAGCGTCACGACGATCACCAGGCCCGTCTCCTGCGACGCGAGCAGTTGTCGTACGATGGATCGGCCGCGGGATGGCGCGCGGTCGGCGGTGAGCTCAGCCATGGGCGAAGAGATCCGGGCGGGCGGCGAGGAAGGATTCCCGGAAGCGCGCGTAAGGTTGCACGTAGTCGAGATGCGCTTGCGGATCGGGCACATCGAGCGGCGCGCGCGCGAGCGTCGCTCGTACGGCCGACGGCAGATCGGGGAACGCACCCGCGCCTACGGCGGCCAGCAGGGCGGCGCCGTAGGCCGGCCCTTCCTCGCGGTTCACCGTCGTGACGGGGAGTCCGAAGATCTCGCTCTGCAGCCGACGGAGCAGCGCGCTCTTGGCGCCGCCACCCGTGAGCAGCATGTGGTTCGGCGACAGCCCGAGCGACTGGAGGATGGTGACCGAATCGCGGAGCGCGAAGCAGATCCCCTCGAGCACCGCGCGCGTCAGGTGGGCGCGAGTATGAGCGAGACTCAAGCCGAGCATCGCTCCGCGCGCCGCGGCGTCCCGATGCGGAGTGCGCTCGCCCTGCAGGTACGGAAGGAACGTCACGCCCCCGGCGCCGCGCGGGACGGACGCTGCCTCGGCGTCGAGCTGCGCGGCCGCATCGGTGGCGCCGGCGAGCTCGCGGGCGAGCTGGTCCTGATACCACGAGAACGCGCCGCCCGCGGTGAGCACCACGCCCATCAGATACCACATGTTCGGCAAAACGTGACAGAACGTGTGCGCCCGGAGCCTCGGATCGACCAGTGGTGTCGGCGTGGGCGCGAGCACCGTGCCCGAGGTGCCCCAGCTGGTGACCACCTCACCTGGTGCGACGACACCGACGCCGGCGGCCCCGCACGCGTTGTCCGCACCTCCACCGACGACGGGCGTGCCCTCGTCGATTCCGATCAGGCTCGATGACTTTGCGCTGACCCGACCGAGCACGCCGGCCGACTCGCCTACATCGGGGAGCAGGCTCGCCGGCAGCTCGACGGCGCGCATGATCTCGTCGCTCCAGCGCCGATGCGCCGTGTCGTACATCAGCGTCGCCGATGCATCCGAGGGCTCGGTGGCGAGCGCGCCAGTGAGCCGGTAGCGGATGTAGTCCTTCGGCAGCAGGATCGTGGCGAGCCGCGCGAACGCGTCCGGCTCGTGGTTGCGAAGCCAGAGCACCTTCGGCAGCGTGAATCCTTCGAGCGCCGGATTGGACGCCAGATCACGCAGACGCTCCTCCCCGCCGACTCGGGACGTGATCTCGGCGCACTCCGCGGTGGTTCGCCCATCGCACCAGAGCAGTGCGGGACGGATCACCGCGCCTTCACGGTCGAGGAACACCGACGAGTGCATCTGCCCGGAGATTCCGATCGCCGCGATGCGTGCGTCGGCGAGCTTGCCCTTCACGGCGGCGATGGAAGCGAGCGTCGCCTGCCACCACCCTTCCGGATCCTGCTCCGCCCAACCAGGCTGCGGCGTCGACATCGAGAGCGGCGACGTCGCCGAAGCGACGACGTCGCCTGACGGAGCGACGAGAATCGCCTTCACCCCGCTCGTGCCGACGTCGAGGCCGAGGAAGACGGACTCCGCCACGTCAGCGCACCCCGAACAGGATCTCCATCGTGAGCTGATCGAGCCGCTCGTAGGCGTAGCCCTGCTCGCGCATCGCGGGAAGATCGAACTGCTCGTCCCTGATCGTCTTCGCGAGATCCTTGGAGAACTTGAAGCGGGCACCCGCCGCCGAGCCGCGTTTGCCGAGCGCGCCAAGGAGTTGCTGGATCTCGGTGTCCGCGTTGAACTGCGCGACCTTCTCCTTCAGGATGAGATAGGTGCGCATGCTTCCGGCGGCGAAGTCCCACACGCCCTGCTGATCTTCGGTGCGATAGGCGTGGCTGTCGAAGTGCCGCATGCCGTCCCACTTCGAATCCTCGAGGAGCTTCACGAGGAAGAACGCCGCCTTCGGGTCCTCGCTGCCGAAGCGGTGATCCTGATCGTACCGCCCCGGCTTTTGCGAGTTCAGATCGATGTGGAACAGCTTCCCTGCCTCGAGCGCCTGCGCCACGCCGTGCGAGAAGTCGAGGCCCGCCATCGTATCGTGGGCGACCTCGGGGTTCAGGCCAACCATCTCGGGGTGGTCGAGCGTGTAGATCAGCGCGAGCGCGTGTCCGATCGTGGGAAGGAAGATGTCGCCGCGCGGCTCGTTCGGCTTGGGCTCGAGGGCGAACTTGTAGTCATAGCCCTGCGAGATCGAGTACTCGCAGAGGAAGTTGAGCGCATCGCGGAACCACTTCATCGCCTCCTGCGGGTCCTTGGAGGCGTTGGTCTCCGTTCCCTCCCGTCCGCCCCAGAACACATAGGTCGAGGCGCCGAGCTCCTTCCCGAGGTCCATCGACCGCATGGTCTTCTGCAGCGCGTGCCGCCGAACCTTCGCGTCGACGCTGGTGAACGCGCCGTCGCGGAACACCGGGTCGCCGAACAGGTTCGTCGTCGCCATCGGCACCTTCAGGCCCGTCGCGTCGAGTGCGGCCCTGAACTCCTTCACGATTCGGTCACGCTCAGCGGCCGAGGCGTCGCGCGGCACGAGGTCGTTGTCGTGAAGGTTGACGCCGTACGCGCCGAGCTCGGCGAGCTTGTGCACGATCTCCACGGCACCGATCGCCGGGCGCGTCGCGTCGCCGAACGGATCTCGCCCGGGATTGCCGACCGTCCACAGGCCGAAGGTGAAGTGGTGCTCGGGCCGTGGCGTGAGGGCGTCCTGTGTGGCTGTACGGGGCATCGTCTGGCTATCCGCGCGCAGAAGGTGAGCGTGATGCATCACGCTCGCGAGAGGTGATGCGTGGTTGAATCAGGGAATCGCGTCGCAGCGAGGCTTGTCCCGGTCCGCGGGACAACGAATCCGCTGATAATACGCGAGTGGGTGCGCCGGCTGCTCATAGCCGGCCGGGATCGGCAGCCGGGAGTGCGACTGGAAGTACGTCAGCGCCGCATCACGCCACCAACGTGCCTCGCGTTCCTGGATGTCGAGAAATTTGGCCACGTCGGCAAAGCGCGCGGAGTCCACGGCGGGCCGAACCGAATCCCACGACCGCTGCATCGACCGCACGGTATCGACGCCGGCATCGTACCGAAAGACGAGCTCGTCCCACAACGTGCGGCCGGAGCGCATACGGCGGGTCCAGGGCACGTGGTGGAACCAAAGCAGCAGCGAATCCGGAACGGTGGCGAGGTTCGCATAGCGGTCCCGGACTGGCGCCGCATACTGAGCGACGGCGTTGCTGCCGCTGGCGGTGCGGTCGAACCCGATGCCCAGGCTGTCCGCACGATGGTAGTACGTCGGCGACCAGTCGGCGCGCGACAGCTTCACCCACGGCGCCGGGCCGTAGTGGTGTCCGGTGGCCATGATGTGCGTGAGCCCCAGCGGCGTCATGTAGTTCACCACCGCCTCGCGCGACTGCAGCATCATCGTTCGAATCGGTGCCACCGCCGAAGGCGTGTTCGTGAACGTCATCCGGATCCACTCGTCGGCGATTGTTCGCGCCGAACCTTCCGGGTTCCATGCCAGTCGACCGAACGCGTACCAGTTCGCTTGATTGAACTGGGAGCCGGTCCAGTCGCGGTCGCTCCCCACGTTCGCGACGCCGGCGATCCCCGTTCGAGCATATCGGTGAACGGAGCCGTCGATCACCTTCGCCACCGTGGTCCCGCGACCAGACGCGTGGGTGTCCGCGCGCAGCACCTCTTCCCAGTAGTTGCCCAGATAGACGAGGTGGGTGTCCTGCCCCAGATACTCCTTCGTGATCTGGAACTCCATCATCAGCGGGGTCTTCGGCATCGCTCCGAAGAGCGGATGGAACGGCTCGCGCGGCTGGAAATCGAGCGGGCCGTTCTTCACCTGGACGAGCACATTCTCCAGGAACTTCCCGTCGAGCGGCTTGAACTCGTCGTACGCCTGCTTCACCCGATCGGTCGGGACGTCGTTGCTGTAGACGAACGCGCGCCACATCACCACGCCGCCATGCGGAGCAAGCGCCTCGGCGAACATGTTCGCGCCGTCGGCATGGGTACGCTTGTAGTCCTGAGGGCCAGGCTGTCCCTCCGAGTTCGCCTTGATGACGAATCCGCCGAAGTCCGGGAGCTTCGCGTAGATCTCGTTCACCTTCGCCTTCCACCACTGGCGCACGGCGGGATCGAGCGGGTCGGCTGTCTTGAGCCCGCCGACCTCGATGGGCGCACTGAAGCGTGCGGTCAGGTAGACACGCACTCCGTACGGCCGCAGCACGCCGGCGACTGCCGCGACCTTGTCGAGGTACTCCGGAGTGAGGACGCGTGCATTCGCGTTGACGTTGGTGAGGACGGCGCCATTGATCCCGATCGAGGCGTTGGCGCGAGCGTAGTCGCGGTAGCGCGGCGACAGCGCCGCCGGAAGGCTGTCCCAGCGCCAGATGGAGCGTCCCGCGTACCCGCGCTCCACGGTACCGTCGAGGTTGTCCCAGTGATCGAGGACGCGAAGCGCGATCTTCGGTGCGTCGCGCAGCGCGAGCGCACGTATCGGACGATGCGTCTGCAGTTGGCGCAGCAACGCGAATGCGCCGTACAACACACCGACGTCCTCGTTCGCCGCGATCACGATCGCGCGGCGTCCACCGACGCGCGTCGCGCGCACGAGATAGCCTTCACGCCCGAGCGCGCGCAGCTCGCGCGCGAGCGGAAGAGCGCGGATGATCGCCGACGAGCGCGGCGTGCCGATGACGATGGCCCCATCCATCGACACGCTGCCGCGCGCCGCCGCCGGTGGTGCCCCGAGCAGTCCGGTGAGTCCGGCCGTCAGCTCGTCGCGGGCCGCGCGCAGCGTGGGCGAGTCGCCGCTCGCGACGAGCTGCGTCGCGGCGGCCCGGTACTCCGCCAGCAGCGCCGCGTCGTCGATCCGCCGATAGCGCAGCCAGAGGTCGTAGCCGTCCTCGGCGCGCAGCGGGAGAGGGGTCCCAAGCATGGCGAGCATCGTGCTCGCCAGGATCAGTGCGCGTCTCATCGGGTCAGGCGCGGTGTGCGTCCGTCGAGCGGGTCGGCCCAGCGCGCGTTGGGCACGATCGGCGTCCAGTCGGGACGCAGGGGGTCCCGATCGTAGGGATAGGTCCCGAGCTCGTTGAACAGCTCGTGATACTCGCCCAGCTTGTCGTGATCGAGCGAGACGCCGAGGCCGGGCGCCGTCGGCACGGCGATGGAGCCGTTCTCGTAGCACAGCTTGCCACCCACGATGACGTCGTCGCGCAGATGATGGTAGTGCGCGTCCGCCGAGAAGCTCAGGTTCGGGATCACGGCGCCGAGGTGCAGCATCGTGGCCAGCTGGATGCCGAGCTCTCCCGAGGAGTGCACCGCGACACCGAGCTGGAAGGTCTCGCAGATCGCCGCCGCCTTCACGCACGGGCGGATACCGCCCCAGAACGTCGTGTCGAGGAGCACGACGTCGACGGCCGTGTCCAGCACGTTGGCCGCGAGCTGCTCGAAGCCGACCACCACGGTGTTCGTCGCCAGCGGCATGCTCACCTTCTCGCGCGTGCGACGCATGCCGTGCAGCCCGAACACGGGGTCCTCGAGGTAGTCGTTGTTGACGTCCTCGATCTGCTGGCCGAACCAGATGGCCTGTTCGGTCGACCACACGCCGTTCGGATCGAAGCGGAAGCTGTCGCCGGGCAGCGAGTCGGCGACGGCGCGATAGCATTCCAGCTCGTAGGCGGGCGGGAAGACGCCGCCCTTGAGCTTGTGCGACGTGAAGCCGTGCGCGCTCTTCAGGGCGCGCGCCTCTGTCACCAGCTGATCGACGGTGCGCACCTCGCCCGACTGATCGGCGTTCGGATAGCGAAAGAACAAATAGGACGCGAACGGCACGCGGTCGCGCAGCGCGCCGCCAAGAATCGCGTGAACCGGCACGCCCCACTTCTGGCCGAGGATGTCGAGACAGGCGAACTCCAGCGCGGCGAGGATCTGGGTGCGGTTGTTGTAGAGCGACGCCGTTGGATTGGCGACGATGAAGCGCATCTCCTCGAGTCGCGTCGGATCGTGCCCGACGAGATACGCCTTCAGCCCGTTGAACGCCGCGACGGCACTCTCGCCGCCGCCGCCCATCTCGCCCAGGCCGACGATGCCCTCGTCCGTCTCGACCTCGACGATCGTGCGCACGAATCGACCCCAGTGTGCGCCATTGGCGTGACGCAGCGGCGCCTCGAGCGGTACGGTGACCGGCGTTGCGCGGATGTCGACGATCTTCATCGAGTGCGGAACAGGCTTATGACGTGACGCGTCGCTGGGAGCGCGACGCCGATGCAAGGTGGAGTGCTCATACGCCACTGAAGATGCTGAAGCCACCGTCCACGGGGATGACCGTGCCCGTGACGAAGGACGACGCGTCGCTGCAGAGGAAGCGCACCACGCCAATGAGCTCCTCTGGCCGCCCGAACCGACCCATCGGTGTCTGGGCGATGACGCGCTTCGACCGCTCGGTGTACTCGCCGTCCTTGGTGAGCAGCACGTCGCGGTTCTGCGTCGTCACGAAGAAGCCCGGCGCGATCGCGTTGACGCGCAGTCCGTCGCCGAACTTGCGCGCGAGCTCCACGGCCATCCACCGGGTGAAGCTGTCGATCCCCGTCTTCGCGACGGAGTAGCCGAGCACTCCGCTCAGCTGCCGCAGCGCGGCCATCGACGAGATGTTGATCACGCAGCCACTGCCCGCCGACGCCATCGTCTCGGCGATGATCATCGTGGGGACCACGCTGCCGTGCAGATTGAGTCGCAGCACTTCGTCGAACGCGTCGAGCGGCACGTCGAAGATGCTGCGGTCGTCGTTGCGCGACCGGGCGACGCTGCCTCCCGCCGTGTTCACGAGGATGTCGATGCGTCCCCACTCGCGAAGCGCCTCGTCACGGGCAGCGCGAACCTGCGCTTCGTCCAGCACGTCGGCGACGAGCACGCTCGCCGCTCCGCCGGCGGCCCGGATGGACTCGGCCTGCGCCTCCGCCTTGTCGCGGCGTCGGCCGAGGATGGCGACGCGAACGCCGGAAGCAGCAAGCCCCGAGGCGAGGTTCGCCCCGAGGACGCCGTACCCACCGGTGACGATGGCCGTCTTACCGGCGAGCCCGTCGGTCGCCGCGGTCATCGGGCGCCGCGAAGTGATCGGATGACTTTCATCACGACGCCAAATCTGGCGTCGAGCACGGCGATGGGAAGCCCCTCGCCGTCGCCCTGCGTGGGTCAGCCCACGGCCAACGCCGCGTACCCGGGAGCCGTCACGAGCGCGACCGCGCCACGCAGCCGATATTCGGCGGGCGCACTGTCGGGGACCACCGAGGTGGCACGCGCGCGATCCGTGATCGTGCCCTCCGCGAGCGCCTCACGGATGGGGCCTTCGAGGAACTCCCACACCGCCGTGATCTCCCCGCCGACGTAGATCCGTCCCGGGTTGAACGCGTTCACAACGAGCGCGAGACCTTTGCCGATGTGCTTGCCGGTCTCGACGAGCGCCGAGACCGCAGCGGGCTCGCCGCCGCGCGCGCGGCGTACGACCTCGTCGATCCCTGGCCGGATCGCGCCGCGAGCGGTGCGCTTCGCGCCGCCGTTCTTCGGCTGAACCGTTCCGGTCTGATGCTCGATGTACCGATCGACGGTGGCGGAGTTGCACGCCAGCGCCTCCCAGCATCCGGTCCGACCGCACACACACTCCGGACCAGACGAATCGAGCGACACGTGACCGAACTCGCCGGCCGTATGCCCTTCACCGCGCAGCATCTCGCCGTTGAACGCCAGCCCCACACCGATGCCATCCGAGACGCTGACGTAGGCGAAGCTGTTGACCGCGCGCGTCGCGTCGGGCTCGAGCCAGAGGCGGGCGAGCGCACACGCGATCGGCGCGCTCTCGATGTAGCACCGCATGCCGACTCGCTGCGCAACCGTGCTGCGCAGATCGACGTCGCGCCAGCCGAGCCTCGGCGCGTAGATGAGGCGTCCCGTCTTTCGATCGACCATGCCGGGGAGCACGATGCCGAGCCCCTGACATCCGTCGACTCCGTCCGGGGCGTGCTCACGGAGCAGGCTCGCGACCTCGGCGGCGAGGAGATCCGGGAGCTCCGCGGGCGACTCGGGAGTGTCGAACGCTTCGCGCGCGAGCACGTGGCCGCTCACGTCAGCGAGTGCGATCACCGAGCGCCCCGGACGGATGTCCACGGCGACCACGAGGCGGCCGCGCGTGCGCACGCACAGCAGCGTCGGGCGGCGACCACGCGCCGTGGCGGCGGTTCCCTTCTCGAACACGACACCACTCTCGACGAGCTCGCGCACGAGGGGCGTCATCGTGCCGCGATGGACCTGCATCCGCCGGGCGAGCTCGGCGCGCGAGATCGGCTGGTACTCGCGGATGAGGTTCAGGACGATGCGTCGGTTGACCTCGCGGGGCGTCGACCGCGTGGCCAGTCGAAAGTTGCGCGTGTTGATTTTACGCATCGGCAGAGACTCCGGTCCAAGCGAGAGCGTGGTGATCGATTCGTCAGGAGGGTAGATCATCGGGTTTCATGGGACTGGGCCACTCAGGCGCGGCCCGGATTGAAGCAAAGACAACGGCGCGACCGACGAAGGGGATGAGATCGCGCCGAGAGAGACTTGGATGGCCGAGACTGTCGACGCCGTGTCGAACCAGCGGATGCGGGACGGCGGCTCCACCGATCTGCCGTCCGGCCCTGCCGACCTCGCTAATTCTCGTCGGCCGCCAGCCGGTGAGTGCCAGGAATGCACATTGTGCCGATTCATTATTGCCAATGATCGCTTGCCACGCAGCATTCGTCAAGCTTTGTGCGCACATCTTGCACTTGATGTGCTAAGATTTTAGCGGACATCGGGAGATGAATTCGTTGACGAACTCGTGCCGAAGCGGGATCGTTCCCTCGCATCTCTAAATTCAAGAATGGAACGGCCGGACCCACGGCCGAACCTGTTGCGAGCGTGCGAGGACTCGCCCGTCGCGGGCGACGTCCCGCCTGCCCCTTCCCCTGCTAAGTCCTGCTTCGCGTGAGAGCCTACGCTTTCATGGCGAAGCGACAGGGGTCAGCTGACTCGCAACCTGCTGCCACCTGCCCTCGCGGCGAACCCAGACGACCAGGGCTCGATATTGCCCCCGCTGGGACTGGCCGCTGTATTGGCCGCCGAGCGTGAGGAGCGTCGTGTACACCACCACGTTCCCGTACGAGCGGATCTGCTCCTCCTCTGGAGCATGGGCAAGCGAGTCTACGGTGGTCCGTCCGGTGCGCAGGTTGGTGAGTCGGTCGGCGCGCGTCAGGCGCTCGCCGCGTGCGTTGACGAACGTGTACTCCGGAGCGAAGAATTTCTCGACGGCGGCCACGTCGGCGCGCCGTAGCGCGTCATCGTAGCGGCGAACGGCCTCGCGCACTTCGGCGACCACGGCTGAGGAAGCGCTGGTCGGAACCTGCCCAGGAGCTCGAGCCGGGACGGTGACGAGCAGGGTGACTACCGACAGGATCCGCAGCGAGCACCGAAGCACGGAAGCCTCCTTCGAAGTGGGTGGGGACGGACTACACTATGACCACCGCGGCGTGAGGTCCAGCGCGATGTCGGTGAGCAGCGGCCCAGGCGATTCTCACCCAGCCGATCGGCATTCGGGCCAACCGATTCTCGTGAGGAGCACACCGCCCGCGTCGAGCGAGCGACCACGAGACGAGCGGTCTCCAAACGAAAACCGCGCTCGACAATGAAGTCGCAGCGCGGTAATCAACCGTCCAGTGTATCGCGTCGCGCGTTTAAGCGGCGCAGTGAAGTGGAAACGTGGCACCCACGGAGCACTGAACGACTGTCCATGGAGCGTATCGGGATCGAACCGATGACCTCCTGCTTGCAAAGCAGGCGCTCTCCCAACTGAGCTAACGCCCCGAATCTTGCACCAGCTCCAAAACTAACCCTCGTCGACTGCATGGAGAAGCGATCATGGCACTCGCTCAGGACACCGCCAACGAAGCCCCGCACGTGACCCTGCCCTGCGCCGCGTGCGGTCGCTGGAACCGGATCGCCGCGCGGCGCATGACGGACGGTCCGAAGTGCGGCGTGTGCTCCGCACCGCTTCATCTGGAGCATCCCGTCCTCGTGAATGACGCCACGTTCGACCGAGTGATCAGGGAGACGACGCTTCCGGTGCTCGTCGACTTCTACGCGGACTGGTGCGGCCCCTGCCGCATGATGGCGCCCGCCGTCGACGAGCTGGCGCGAACCACCGCCGGCCAGGCGCTCGTCGCGAAGCTCGACACGGACGCC